>NZ_QRQX01000018.1:0-342 GCF_003475665.1 Collinsella sp. AF29-7AC | reverse complement strand
CCGTTGTCGGTGAGCACGGCGCGGAACACGCGGTGCGTCCCGTCGGCGCCGAGGACCGCCCGGACGCCCTCCAGGGCGCCCGCGACGCACCCGGCGGTCTTCTCCTCCAGCGGCAGCGCGAGCTGGAGCCTGCTGGGGCGGTGCAGCAGCGTGAGCAGGCAGGCGCTGTCCTCCCGGGCCCCCTCGACGGTGTCCATCTCCCAGGCCGCGGCGCACGCGTCCTCCCCGAGGGCGAGGAACGCGGCATGTGACCTGCGGGCGGAGTGGCGGGTCGCCGCCCGGCGCGCGGCGCGCCTCCTCGGCCTGTAGCCGACCTTGCGCCTGAGCTCCATGTTGGTCATG
>NZ_QRQX01000017.1:0-45386 GCF_003475665.1 Collinsella sp. AF29-7AC | reverse complement strand
ATGGCCTATTTGCTCAATGTGTTCGGCTGAGATCGGAAATCAACCACCTAGTCATTGGGGACGTCCCCAATGACCACATGAAAGCGCCCCCAAGCGGATGTGCTTGAGGGCGCTTCTTGCTTGCGAGGTTATGACTCGATGTAGTCCTTCAGCTTGCTGCTGCGGCTCGGGTGGCGGAGCTTGGCCAAGGTCTTGGACTCGATCTGGCGGATACGCTCGCGCGTGACGCCAAACTCGCGGCCGACTTCCTCGAGCGTGCGGGGATGCCCGTCGACAAGGCCAAAGCGCAGCTCGATAACCTTGCGCTCACGATCGGCAAGCGAGTCGAGCACCTGAGTGAGCTGCTCCTGCAGCATGGAGAAGCTGGCGGCATCGGGCGGAACGATAGCCTGGGAGTCCTCGATAAAGTCGCCCAGCTGGGAATCCTCTTCCTCGCCGATGGGGGTCTCGAGCGACACGGGCTCCTGCGAGATCTTCTGGATCTCGCGGACGCGGTCGGCGCTCATGTCCATCTCGGCACCGATCTCCTCGGGGGTCGGGTCGCGACCCAGGTCCTGAAGGAGCTGGCGCTGCACGCGGACGAGCTTGTTGATAGTCTCAACCATATGCACGGGAATACGGATGGTACGGGCCTGATCGGCAATGGCGCGCGTAATGGCCTGACGGATCCACCACGTGGCGTACGTGGAGAACTTAAAGCCCTTCTGGTAGTCGAACTTCTCGACGGCGCGGATCAGACCGAGGTTGCCCTCCTGGATCAGGTCAAGGAACAGCATGCCGCGGCCGACATAGCGTTTGGCGATGGAGACGACCAGACGCAGGTTTGCGCTGATGAGTGCCTGCTTGGCTTCGAGGCCCACGTTCTCAATGCGCGTAAGACGACGCATCTCGGCACGCGTGAGCTCGAGCTCGCCGGCATCGGCAGCCTCGAGCTTCTCGGTGGCCTCGAGACCGGCCTCGATCTTCATGGCCAAATCGACCTCTTCGGAGGCGGTCAGCAGGTCGACCTTGCCGATCTCCTTGAGGTACATACGAACCGGATCGCCGGTCAGCATCACCGTGGAGGCATCGATGCCACGCACGCGGGAGCGTGAACGGGACGTGCGCACGGTGCGCTTCTTCTTGCTCTTGGAAGAACCCATCTCGGCATCGGCCTGACGGGCCATCTTGAGCTCGTGATCGTCGAGCGAGCCGGAATCGTGCTCGTCGTCGTCATCGAAATCGTCGGTATCGGTATCGTTATCGTCATCGTCGACGTCCATGGGGGCGTCGTCGTTACCGCTCGCGGAGATAATCTGGATGCCGCTGTTGCGCAGCGCGGAATACACCGCGGTGAGCTGCTCGTCAGAAACATCGATATCCTTCAGGGCGACCTGAATCTCGTCCTCGGTTACCGAAGTCCTGTTTGAGCCGTTGCCCATGAGCTTTGCAACGTAGGATTCCAGCCCAGTACCCGTGCTCTCAGTCTTTTTTGGCACAGATTCTCCCTTCATAGTCCACAGGACTCAATACTTTAGCACACACATAGGCGTCTATACCCAAAAAGAGGACTGGATATAGGCGAGAATACGCTGGTTGACCACAACATCTAGGCCTGTTCGGTGCCTGCGGCCTCCAGACCGATCAAACGGAACGGGTCCGCCACGCCGCCGATAGACTTTTGCAGCTCGCGTTGACGCTGCGAATCCTGCGCGGCCTGCACGGTCAACGCGCGACGGGCCTCATCATCGAGCGAACGGTCCTGGCGCAGCTTGGCCTGTGCGGCACGCATGCGGCGCTTGATGGTGTAGAGCTCGAGCGTATCGAGCATGAACACGATGTTCGTCTCGGTGGGGTGCTTGCTCGTCGCGGAGATGCGCCCGGCACTCACAAGCGTTGCCGCCTCGGGACAGACCGAGCGCGCCGCATCCATGCAGGCTGCAGGATCGGTTCCCGGCGGCGTTGCCAGAACGGCCCATGCGATGGACTCGTGACGTGGGTCAACCCACTCGATAGAGCAGATGCGGTCGGCATACGTGCGGAACAGGTCGGGGTAGCTCGTGAGCATCGTCAACAGCTCGCGCTCCCCTGCCAAGGACTTGCGCTCAAGATCAGTAAGAACCATCGGCGCCGCCGCAGCCGGAGCGCCCGAACCATCAGTCACAGGCACAGCACCCATACCATCAGGCACATCGATCGGCGGCAGGTCGTCGACGACCTCCACGGGCGCGGCACCGTAGGCATCGAGCGGGACGTAGTCATACGGCTCTTCTTCGACCGGCGCGGACACCGGCGGCGTCGCGCCCGATGCCCAAGCACCGCGAGATGCCCCCTGCGAACCAGACGTCCGACCGCCCGCGCTACCAGAGCGCTCGGCTTGCGCCCGCTGGCGTTCATAGTTCTGCTCACGACGTCGTTCCGCATCTTCGCGCTTGGCGACATCGCGAAACACGCGACCCGAACTCGCGCGAACCGTCTCCAGATCCAAACCCAGCAGATCGGCAATCTGGATAAAGTATGTGTCGATCATATAGCTATCGCGCAGCGGATAGATAAGCGTCAGCGCATCTTCCAGTGCCTTGGCACGACCGCCCGGCGTGGTGATGTCACTCGACTCCTGCAGCGAACGGTAGACAAAGTCCATGAGCGGCTCGGCAGCGTCGATGCGCGCCTGAAGCTCCTGTCCACCATGCGCCGTGATGAACTCCATGGGGTCGTTGCCGTCGGGCAGCACCACGCAGCGCAGGTCCATCGAATCCTGCTCGATAAATTGAATCGCGCGACGGGCGGCCTTCTGGCCCGCGGCATCGCCATCGAACATATACACGATACGCTTGGCAAAGCGGGTGAGCGTCTTGACGTGATGCTCCGTGAGCGCGGTGCCCAGCGTGGCGACAACGTTTTTGATCCCCGCCTCCCAGCAGGCGATACAATCGGTATAGCCCTCCACCACGATGGCCGTATCCTGCGCGACGATAAACTCCTTGGCCCAGTTAAAGCCATAGAGGTTTCGCTTTTTATGGAACACGCTCGTCTCGGCGGTGTTGAGGTACTTGGGTTGGCCGTCACCCATGATGCGCCCGCCAAAGGCAATGTTGTGACCCTGCTCGTCAAAGATGGGAAACATCACGCGGTCGTAGAAGCGGTCGGCAAGCTGCCCGCGCCCGCGGCTCACGGCAACGTTGGCGTCGATCATCTCCTGCGGGGTAAAACCCGCCTGGGACAGGTGCGACACCAGCGCGTTGCGGCCCGGTGCAAAGCCCAGGCAGTAGCGGCGGCAGACGTCGCAACCCATACCACGGCTGGCAAAGTACTCGCGTGGACGGCCGTCCTTACCGCGCATAAGCATGGTGTGGTAGAACTGGGCGGTCTCGGCACACAGATCGTAGATGCGGGCACGCTTGGTACCGCGCTCGCGACGATCTCCGGTGTCATGCAGCTCAATACCCGCACGATCGGCCAAATAGCGGATTGACTCGGGAAAGCTCAGGTTTTCGCGCTTCATGATATAGGTGAAGACGTCGCCGCCTTCGCCGCAGCCAAAGCAGTGCCAGACCTGCGTAGCGGGGATAATGTGGAAAGAAGGCGTCTTTTCGCCATGGAAGGGGCAGCAACCCCAAAACTCATGGCCGCGGGGCTTGAGCTCAACCGTTTCCTGCACGATGGCAACTAAGTCGGACGCAGCGCGTACCTGGTCTTTTTCCTCATCGCTAATCACGGATACTCACCCCCTGCTCGCCCAAGTTGTGACGAATATCCTCGATATTACCCTCGACGGTCGAGATCAACTCATCCAGCGATTCGAACACACGCGAGGGACGCAGCCAGCGCGTAAACGCCAGCGAAACGGAAGCGCCGTACAGGTCGCCCGTATAACCAATTAAGTTAGCCTCGAGATGCGATGAAGCGGCATCGTCGGCATACGTCGGCGGCAGGCCGACATTAACGGCAGCGGGCCACGCGATGTCATCGACGAGCACCAGACCCTCATACACACCATCGGCA
Source organism: Collinsella sp. AF29-7AC (assembly GCF_003475665.1). Lineage (NCBI taxonomy): Bacteria > Bacillati > Actinomycetota > Coriobacteriia > Coriobacteriales > Coriobacteriaceae > Collinsella > Collinsella sp. AF29-7AC. The sequence continues at coordinate 41,402 of NZ_QRQX01000017.1, read as the reverse complement.
GGCACCTGAATGCCGTCGGGAACCTGCAGGTTTGCCGTGGGAAAGCCCATGTCAGAACCCTCGTGACGGCCACGAATAACACCGCCACGCAGCATATACGGGCGGCCGAGCAACTCAGCAGCAAGCTCCACATGGCCCTGTCCCAGCTCATGACGAATGCGGGTGGCGCAAATGGCCTCACCGCCCTCGCAAAGCAGGTCGTGACCATACACGTCAACGCCGCGCTCGGAACCCCAAGAGCGCATCTCGGCAACACCAGAAGCACCGCCACGACCCAGCCTAAAGTCGCTGCCAACGCGAATCGAACGAATGTCGACCAGACGCGACACCAGCGAGAGAAAAGCAACATGGTCGAGTGCCGCAACCTCAGGCGTAAAGGGAACGGCCACCACCGCATCGACCCCGGTCTGAGCCAAGGCATGTAGACGGTCGGCCGTCGTCATCAATTTTTGAGCGGGCGAAGGACTCACCACAACGTCCGGATCGGGATCGAAAGTGACCACGACCGCCTTGCAATCATGGGCGCGCGCATCGCTAACAAGCGCCGCAATGAGCTCCTGGTGTCCACGGTGAACGCCGTCGAACACGCCGATGGCAATCGATGCGGCACCCAGGTGCTCACACTTATCAAACGCATCGGCAGTAACGATGTGAGCCACGTCCGACTCGCCCGCGAAAAAAATACGCGCGAGCTCGTGAGCGGACAACATCATCGAACACCGCCGATTGCCTGCGGAAACACGTGCTCCATGACAAAGCGGCCACCCTCGATGCGGGCGAGCGCCTTGAGTCCCCCATCGAGCACCAACGCAAAAGGCGACTTCGAGGTATCGAAATCGGCAAGCGCACGCTCAACGGGAATGCGTCGACCGCAGAGCAGATCGTCGGCAAGATTGCCCGGCAAGTCAACACGCGTGGCGCCCAGGGCCGCAATGGGATCCAGGGCAAAGCCAGCCGCGGACTCGGGAGAAAACTCCTCGACCGCATGACAAGCGCCAATGGAAACAACACCGGAGGCCGTGCGGCGCAGCGCGGAAATGTGCGCGGCGCTCTCGCAGGCGCGGCCCAAATCGCGAGCGAGCGCACGGATATAGGTACCCTTGCTCACTGAGAACGCCACGGTCCACACACACGTATCACCTTCGCCTCCCACGGCGATCAGGTCGGCGGCATAGACCTCGACGGGGCGCGGAGGTAGGTCCACCGCATTGCCCTCGCGAGCAGACTTGTAGGCGCGAACGCCATTGACCGAGATAGCCGAAAACGCCGGCGGCACCTGCATCTGCGGACCCAGCAAAGCGGCCAAGCGCTCACGGGCATAGGCAGGATCGCGGAGCTCGTTGGCAACAGCCACCGTGCGGACCGCCTCGCCCTCCGCATCATCGGTATTGGTCTCGGCGCCAAACGAGATGTCGGCGACATAGCTTTTGGTATCGAGGGTTAGCATGCCCAGCAAACGAGTAGCCTGGCCAACACCCACCACCATGACACCCGATGCCATGGGGTCGAGCGTGCCGGCATGGCCGACGCGACGCTCATGGAGGGCGCGCCGACATTGCGAGACCACATCGTGGGACGTGCAGCCCACCGGCTTATCGACGGCGAGCAGCATATTCAGTTGAGAAGGCGTACGACGAGCCATGTACCATCCAAAAAGTTAAAGCTCGACGGTCACCGAAGCGGGATCCTCCCCTACCAGTTCGGCCAGCATGGGAAGTGCCACGGTGAGCGTCTCGAGAATCGTTCCGTTGTTGGAGAAACCGGCGGCAGCGGGATGTCCGCCTCCGCCAAAAGCAGCAGCGATCTCGGACACGTTGAGGTCGCCCTTGGAGCGCAGGTTGCCGCGCACCTTGCTATCGCCCTCAATGCCCTTCAGGAACAGGCAGACTTCGACGCCCATCACCGAGCGAACCACATCGACCAGGCCGTCGCACTCATCCGAGGTGACACCGCAGGCCTCAAGGTCACTCTGGTACGCGTAGCTATACGCGACGCGCCCGTGGGCCACCGTCTTGATGCGGCCCATAACGATGGACTTGAGGTGCAAAAACTCAACGCGCATGCTCTGGTAAACCTCGAGTGCCACACGCGCCGGATCGGCACCGTGGGCAACCAGACGCGAGGCTGCATGGAACGCGGCGGCATCGGCATTTTGATACTGAAAACGGCCGGTATCGGTAACCAAGCCACACAGCAGGCAGGTCGCAACGCCATCACGTGCGACAATGCCGCAATTGTCCAAGAAGCGGTCGATGATCATGGCGCAGGCTGCAGCTTCGACGCGCCTCAGGCTGAGCTCGGCAAACTCCTCGCGCGCCGGATGGTGATCGAAGCACACCACATGCTTGGAGCGACGAAGCACCTCGGCGGAGTTGTTCAGGCGCTCTACGACCGGTACGTCCACCGAGATGAACAGGTCAGGATTGCCAGTGTACGCAGATGCCGGCACCAGGCGATCGGAGCCTTCCATAAAGCGGTAGATACGCGGAACCGGATCATCGTCTGCCAACAGCAGCGCAATGTCCTTGTTGGGAAAAAACTTCATGAGCGAAAGGCCCAGACCCAACACGGAGCCCAGGGCGTCGCCATCGGGAGAAGTGTGTCCCGAAATCGCAATGGAGGACGCACCCTCGATGAGCTCGAGGATGCGTCGCTGAATATCTGCAGACTCGCACGAGGCGAGGTCGGCGGAATTAGTCATCTAAAGCTGCCTCCTGGGCGGCATCCGCTATCGGATAGCCGTCCTCGTCCTTTTCGATCGCAAGCGTGGCGGGAACGTTTTCCAGCGCACGCGTGATGCGCTCGGCCTCATCGGTCGAGCGATCGATGCGAAAATCGAGCTCGGGCGTAACACGCCAATCGAGCGAGCGAGCCAACAGACTGCGAATACGGCCCTTAGCGCTTGCGAGCGCCTCCATGACCTCGTCGTAGCGGCTCGCATCGCACGACACGAACACACGCGCGAACGAACGGTCCACCGCGACCTCGACCGCGGTCAAAGTAACCAGGTCGAGACGCGGATCGGAAACCTCAAAGAGCAGGATATAACCGAGCTTCTCGCGAAGCTGCTCGCCCAGACGGCGGGTTGCCTGCGTTTGCTTCATAGCGCTACCCCCTACTCGGTACGGGCAACCTGGTCGATGCGGTAACCCTCGATCTGGTCGCCGGGCTTGATGTCCTGGAAGTTCTCCAGGCCAATGCCGCCCTCGGAACCGCTCTTGAGGCTCTTGGCTTCGTCCTTGTAGTGACGCATCGAGGCGATCTTGCCGTTGAAGACCACGATGCCGTCGCGCACCAGACGCACGGAATCGGTCGCGGCGATCTCGCCCTCTTCGACACGGACACCGGCGGCGATACCGACTTTGGGCACCTTGAAGGTGTCCAGGACGGTCGCGGTACCCGTGGAGACCTCGACCTCGGTGGGCTTAAGCATGCCGATACGGGCAGCGTCAAGTTCCTCGAGGCACTTGTAGATAACGTCGTAGCAACGGATCTCGACGCCCTCGCGCTCGGCGGCGGAACGTGCCTTACCGTCGGGGCGGACGCCAAAGCCGATGATGATGGCGTTGGAGGCGTCGGCCAGGACGACGTCGGTCTCGTTGATGGCACCAACGGCGGAGTGGATCGTGTTGATGCGAACCTCGGACTGATCCATCTTGTCGAGCGAGTCCTGAAGGGCCTCGATGGAACCCTGGACGTCGGCCTTGATGATCAGGTTGAGCTCCTTGACCTCGGCGTCGGCAATGGTCTCGAAGAGGTTCTCGAGCGTGACGTGCTTGACGCGGCTCTGCTCCTCGATACGGGCCTTGAGCGAACGCTCGTCAGCAAGCGCGCGAGCCTCACGCTCGTCCTCGAACACGCGGAACTCGTCACCGGCGTTGGGCACGGACTGCAGGCCCAGGATCTCGACGGCGTCGGAGGGACCGGCCTCGGTGACGGCGCGACCCTTGGGGTCGAGCATAGCACGGACGCGGCCGTAGGTAAGGCCGGCGACCAGCGTATCGCCCACGTGCAAGGTACCGCGGGTCACGAGCACGGTAGCGACCGAGCCGCGGCCCTTGTCGAGCTTGGCCTCGAGGACGTTGCCGGAGGCAAAGGTGTCCGGGTTGGCCTTGAGCTCGAGCACGTCTGCCTGGAGCAGCACGGTCTCCAGAAGGTCGTCGATACCGATCTTCTGCTTGGCCGAGATGTTGACGAACATGTTCTGTCCGCCCCACTCCTCGGGGATGACGCCGTACTCGGTGAGCTCCTGGCGCACGCGGTCGGGGTTGGCACCCGGCTTATCGATCTTGTTGACGGCGACGACGATGGGTACGCCGGCGGCCTTGGCGTGGTTGATCGACTCGACCGTCTGGGGCATGACGCCGTCGTCGGCAGCCACGATCAGAATAACGATGTCGGTCACCTTGGCACCACGGGCACGCATAGCCGTAAAGGTGGCATGACCCGGGGTATCGATGAAGGTGATCTTGCGGTCATTAATCATGACCTGCGAAGCACCGATGGCCTGCGTGATGCCGCCCGCCTCGCCGGCAGCGACACCGGTGTGACGGATGGCGTCGAGGAGGCTCGTCTTGCCGTGGTCGACGTGGCCCATGACGGTGACGACCGGGGCGCGCGGCTTAAGGTCGGCGGGATCGTCGTAGAACGAGAAGGTGTTCTCCTCCTCGGGGGTGATGATCTTGATCTGACGACCCAGGTCGTCGGCAACGAGCTCGACGAGGTCATCGGACATGGACTGCGTCATGGTGAGCGGCGTACCCAGTAGGAACAGGCGCTTGATGATGTCGTTGGCCGGAACGTCGAGCGCCTCGGCGAGCTCCTGGACGGTAACGCCCTGGGAAACCTTGATGGCGTCGAGCTCCTCGGGGTTCACGCCCTGGGCCAGCGCTTCCTCTATCTTGCGCTCCTCCTGAGCCTTGGCAGCCTCGCGCTCGCGCTTCTCCTTGCGCTTCTTGCGGCGACCGGTGGACTCGCGAGAGGCCTCCTCGACGGCGGCACGAGCCTCCTCGAGCACCTTCTCGCGGCTGTACTCCTCGGCCTCGCGAGCCATACGGCTGTAGTGGTCCTCTTCGTTGTTGTGACCGCCCTTGCGCTTCTTGCCCTTGCCCTGCTTATCAGGGTTGGGGAAGTCCATGCCAGCAGCGACGTTGTTGCTGGCGTTGGTGCGATGGCTGTGCGGACGGCTCTCGGAGGCGTTGCGCTCGGAGTTGTTGTCGGAGGCGTTACGATCGTTACGGCGGCCACCGCGGCGATCATTGTTGCCGCCACGACGGTTACCGCGCTCGGCGGCGCGCTCGGCCTTGGCCTTGTCCTCGGCGTCCTTCTTCTCCTTGAGCACGGTCTCCTGTGCGGCGATCTGGTCGAGCAGCGAACGGAAGCGCGAACCGGAGTCGGAAGCGGGAACGGCGCGGCGCTGGGCCTCGCGGGCAGCCTCCTCCTTCTCGCGGGCAAGGCGCTCCTGCTCGGCCTTCTTCTTGGCCTCGGCCTCGGCGCGGGCAGCCTCCTCGGCAGCCTGGGCTGCGGCAAACTGGCGGCGTTCCTCCTCGCGTGCCTTCTCGGCGGCGATGCGCTCGCGCTCGGCCTCGGCGGCGCGAGCGGCCTCCTCGGCGGCAGCTGCCTGCTCCTCGGCCTGCTTGGCGGCCTCGACTTCCTGAGCGCGGGCCTCGATCACCGAGGCGAGCTGCTTGCGGACCATGGCGACATAGGCGTCCTCCAAAGTGGAGGACGCGGACTTAGCGGGAATCTTCATTTCGGCGAGATGACCCATCAGTTCCTTGGAGGTCATGCCGAACTCTTTGGCCAGGGTGGACACACGGACTTTTGCCATATGACTTCACCTACCCTTTCTGGCACCTTGGGTGCCTAGAGACTGAACGAGCGAGGGAGACGCGCCGGGACCCGCCCGGCGCGACCGCGCGCTAGATCAGGTCCTCCGCATCATCGAAGGCGTCGGTGTCGTGGACACCGCAGAAACGGGAGCCGGGACGAGCCTGGTTGCGGCACTGGACGCCGTCCTCGGACACGTACTCGCAGCGGCGGACGTCCTCGTCCTCCTCGTCACCGATCAGGTCGGCGGCGGGCTCCTCGTGAACGGGAACGTTCTTGAGGATGTCGGCGGCAAGCGTCTCGGACTTAATGTCGATGTGCCAGCCGGTCAGGCGCGCGGCGAGGCGGGCGTTCTGGCCCTCCTTGCCGATGGCAAGGGACAGCTGGTCGTCGGGCACGATGACGCCGGCGTAGGCCTTCTCCTCGTCGATGAGGACGCGGGTGACCTTAGCGGGCGACAGGGCGTTGGCGACGTAGACGGCAGGATCGGCATCCCACAGGATGACGTCGACGCGCTCGCCACGGAGCTCGCCCACGACAGCGCGAACACGGCTGCCCTTGGGGCCGACGCAGGCACCCACGGGATCCAGACGGTCGTCGAGCGAGTGGACAGCGACCTTGGAACGCTGGCCGGGCTCGCGGGCGATCGACTTGATCTGGACGGTGCCCTCATAGATCTCGGGCACCTCCTGCTCAAACAGACGACGCATGAGCTCGGGGTGGGTACGGGAGATGACAATCGGCGGACGGCTGTGCTCGCCACGAACCGGCTGCAGGTTGGAGTTGGGGTCGCGAACGTCGATGATCACGGCCTTTATATGCTGGTTGTGCAGGTAGCGCTCGCCCATCGGACGCTCGTTGCGCTCGTTCTCGTAACGGCGCTGATCGAAGTGCGGCAGCTCGGCCTCGACGCCCTCGCGAATCTTGACGATCGTGAAGTCGGGCGTGGACTGCAGCACGGTACCGCTGATGAGGTCACCGATGCGGCCGGAGAACTCCTCGTAGATCTGCTCACGGGCGGAGTTACGCACGATAGCGTTGATCTCGGCCTTGGCGTGCTGGGCGGCGATGCGGCTCGTGTTCTTGGGGGTAACGTCGATCTCCTCGAACTCGGTGAAGTTGCCCTCCTCGTCCATGGAATCGTCGATCGGCTCCAGGCGGTAGACATAGATCTTGCCGGTGGTGCGGTCGATGGTCACCTTGGCGCCCCACTCAAGATGCAGGATCTCGGCGTAGCTCTTGGCGAGCGACTGCTCCAGGCGGTCGATCAGGTAGAGCTGGTCGATGTGCTTCTCCTGGCAAAGCTCCATCAGGGCGGACATCATGTCGGATGCTGCCATCTTACTTTCCTTCCTTCGCGGGCTTGAAGTCGTAGGTGGGCTTCAACTTGCACTTTTTAACATCAGAGAAATCGAGGGTAACGGACTCGCCGTCCTCGAGCTCGAGGGTCACGTTCGTCTCGGTCGCGGCGGCAATCTTGCCGGTGTACTTGCGACGGCCCTCGGTGGCGGTGGAGGTGAGCTCGCAGTTCTCGCCCACAAAGCGGGCAAAGTCGCACGGGCGGCGCAGCGGGCGCGCCATGCCCGGGCTCGACACCTCGAGCGTGTAGCTCGAAGAGATGGGATCGAGCTCCTCAATCACATCGCCGACCCACTTGGTGTTGGCCGTGACATCGTTGAGCGACAGGCTCTGACCCTCGGCACCCTCGATACGCACGCGCACGCAGGGGGCCTTGGTGGCACCCACGAGCTCGACGTCGACGATGTCGACATCGTACTGGGGAGCGACGGCCTCGAGCGCGTCGATGATCGCCTGCTCGGTCTTGGTCTTGACCATTGCGGCACCTCCATCCATACAAAAAAGAAGCGGGGCCGAAACCCCACTTCTTTCAATTACAACTTCATTTGCAAGCAAACTATACCAATACCTGCACAAACGTGCAACCACAACACAAACCCGCAGGTCAGCGTGAGCACAGGTTCTCCACAAGAAATGGATAATTGGGTGTTGTCGCAAGTGTCCTTAACCAAAAAGAGGGGCGACTCCCTACGGAATCGCCCCTCGCTTTTTGATGTCAGCTATGCGCGCAGCGCTTACTTGACCACCAGGTTAACCAGCTTGCCGGGCACGCAGATGGCCTTGACAACGGTCTTGCCCTCGGTCCACTTGGCGACAGCGGCCTCGGCGGCAGCCTGCATCTCCTCGTTGGAGGCATCGCGGGCTACGTCGATGCGGCCACGAACCTTGCCGAGCACCTGCACGACAATCTGCACCGTGTCCTCGATGGACTCGGCCAAGTCGAACTCGGGCCAGGCGGCGGTGTAGGCGTTGCCCTCACAGCCGAGGGCCTCGTGCCACAGCTCGTCGGCCCAGAACGGGCAGATGGGGGCAAGGACGCTCACGATGTCCTTAGCCACGCCATAGCACAGCGCCTTGTCGCGCGATGCGCCCTCGGTGGCGTTAAGGTAGGCGCTCGCCGCGTTGACGAGCTCCATGACGGCCGAGATCGCGGTGTTAAACTGGCCGCGATCGAAGTCCTCGGTGCACTTGGCGATGGTGCGGTGACGCTCGCGATAGAGCTTCATCGCAACCTCGTCGAGCGCGGACTTGTCGAAGGCCACGTTGGCGTCGCCGGACTGGACGAGCTGCCAAACGATACGCCAGGCGCGCTTGATGAAGCGGTTGGCGCCCTCAACGGCCTTGGGATCCCAGTCGAAGTCCTTCTCGGGCGGGGCGATAAACAGGATCGCCAGACGCATGGTGTCGGCACCGTAGGGCTCGATAACCGAGCTCGGGGGCACGACATTGCCCTTGGACTTGGACATGGTGTCGCCGTTCTCGTCCTTAACCATGCCCTGGCACAGCAGGTTGGTGAAGGGCTCGTCCACGCTCAGCAGGCCCAGGTCGCGCAGCGCCTTGGTAAAGAAGCGGCTGTAGAGCAGGTGCAGGATGGCGTGCTCGATGCCGCCGATGTAGTTATCGACGGGCATCCAACGGTCGGCGGCTTCGCGGGAGAAGGGCAGCTCAGTGTTGTGCGGGTCGGTATAGCGCAGGTAATACCAACTGGAGCAGGTAAAGGTGTCCATGGTATCGGTCTCGCGCTTGGCCGGGCGGCCGCAGACCGGGCAGGTGGTCTCGTAGAACTCCTTGCACTCGGCAAGGGTCTCGCCGGCGCCCAGGTCAAGGTTCTCGGGCAGCGTCACCGGCAGCTGGTCCTCGGGCACGGGCACGATGCCGCAGTGCTCGCAGTGGATGGCCGGGATGGGGTTACCCCAATAGCGCTGGCGGCTGATGAGCCAGTCGCGCAGACGGAACTCGACCTTACGACGACCGCAGCCCATGGCCTCGAGGTCGGCCACGATGGCAGACTCGCCCTCGGAGTGCTTGCCGCCGCGCATACCGGTGTACTTGCCGGACTGGACGAGCGTACCCTCGGCGGCATGGGCGCAATCCCAGTCGACGGTCTCGGCATGGAAGGTATCGATAGTCTCGCCGCTGGCCTCGACGGCTGCGCGGTCGTCATCGTCCAGGATGATCGGCACGATCGGCAGATCATACTTGCGTGCGAACTCAAAGTCGCGCTGGTCGCCGCAGGGAACGGCCATGACGGCGCCGGTACCGTAGTCGGCCACGACGTAGTCGGCAACCCACACGGGGACCTTTTCGCCGTTAACGGGGTTCACCACGTAGCGGCCGGTAAAGGCACCGTGCTTCTCGAGAGTGCCCTGGGCACGCTCGACGGCAGAAATGTGTTTAGAGTCCTCAACGATCTTGGTGACGGCCGCCTCGTACTCCGTGCCCTCGACGAGCTCGTGCAGACGGGCGTACTCGGGAGCCAGGACAAAGAAGGAGACGCCAAAGAGCGTGTCGGCGCGCGTGGTGAAGACGGTGATCTTGCCCTCGTCGCCCTCGATGGGCTCGCCATCGGCGTCGCACAGGGTAAAGTCGACCTCGGCACCCTCGGAGCGGCCGATCCAGTTGGCCTGCATCTGCTTGACGCGCTCGGGCCAGCCAGGGAGCTTCTCCAGGTCGTCGAGCAACTCCTGGGAGTACTCGGTAATCTTGTAGTACCACTGCTCAAGATCGCGCTTCTCGGGCTCGGTGCCGCAACGCCAGCACTTGCCCTCGGTCACCTGCTCGTTAGCCAAAACGGTCTTGCAGGTGGGGCACCAGTTAACCGGATTCTTCTTACGATAGACCAGGCCCTTTTCCCACATCTTCTCAAAGATCCACTGACCCCAGCGATAGTAGTCGGGACTGCAGGTCTTAACGGTGCGATCCAGGTCGTAGGAGAAGCCCATGCGCCTCATCGTGGCGAGCGCCTGGTCCATGTTCTTATACGTCCAGGCGGCAGCCTGCGTGTTGTGCTTGATGGCGGCGTTCTCGGCGGGCAGGCCAAAGGCGTCAAAGCCGATGGGGTGCAGCACGTCAAAGCCGCGCATGCGGGCCTGACGGGCCATGGCATCGCCGATGGTGTAGTTACGCGCGTGGCCCATGTGTAGGTCGCCCGACGGATACGGGAACATCTCGAGCACATACTTCTTGGGCTTGGTGGCGTCGGTGTCGACGGCAAAGAGGTTCTCGTCGTCCCACGCCTTCATCCACCGGGACTCAATGGCCTGCGCGTCGTAGGCAGGGATCTCATCCTTATGATCTGTGCAATCGCACATATCAGCTCCTTTAATCTTAGCTGGGGTCGGTCGGCTTAGCTTTACTCGCTACTGCGAACAATCCTGCGCAAGACGAAGAGCACATTAAGTGCTCTTCTTTGCGTGCGGAACTTGTAGCGAACAAAGCTAAGCCGCCCGACCCTAAGGTTAACTCGCATGATGATAGCAAATACGACAAGCGAGATGCCTGCGACTTGCAGGCATCTCGCTTTATCTAAATAACGTGGTTGAGGCTCAACCTTTATGTGCAGGTCTTATCTTATCGATACGTTACGCTCTGTTGGGAGTCCTTGACTACGACGTCGTGGGCTCCGCCTTCGACGATCGAGGTCGAGGAGACCAGGGTCAGGCGTGCCTTTTCCTGGAGCTCGGGGATCGAGAGGGCGCCGCAGTTGCACATCGTGGACTTAACCTTGTAGAGCGTGCCGCCCACGCCGTCCTTGAGGGAGCCGGCGTAGGGAACGTAGGAGTCGACGCCCTCGACGAAGCTGAGCTTCGCGGCGCCACCCAGGTCGTAGCGCTGCCAGTTGCGGGCACGCGCGGAACCCTCGCCCCAGTACTCCTTCATGTACTGGCCGTTGACGTTGACGCGCTCGGTCGGGCTCTCGTCGAAGCGAGCAAAGTAGCGGCCCAGCATCATAAAGTCGGCACCCATGGCAAGGGCGAGCGTCATGTGGTAGTCGTAGACGATGCCGCCGTCGGAGCACACGGGCACGTAGATGCCGGTCTCCTCGTAGTACTCGTCGCGAGCGCGGCAGACGTCAATCAGCGCGGTGGCCTGGCCACGGCCGATGCCCTTGGTCTCGCGGGTAATGCAGATGGAACCGCCGCCGATACCGACCTTGATGAAGTCGGCACCGCAGTCGGCCAGGAAGCGGAAGCCCTCAGCGTCGACGACGTTGCCGGCACCGACCTTGACGTCCTCGCCGTAGTTGGCGCGGATCCACTCGATGGTGCGCTTCTGCCATTCGCTGAAGCCCTCGGAAGAGTCGATGCACAGGACATCGGCACCGGCCTCGATGAGCAGCGGCACGCGCTCGGCATAGTCGCGGGTGTTGATACCGGCGCCGACCATATAGCGCTTGTCGTTATCGAGCAGCTCGTTGGGGTTGGTCTTGTGGCTGTCGTAGTCCTTGCGGAAGACGATGCCCATAAGGTGATCGTTGTCGTCAACGATAGGCAGGGCGTTGAGCTTGTTGTCCCAGATGACGTCGTTGGCAACCTTGAGGCTGATGTTCTTGTCGCCCACGATGAGCTGCTCGCGCGGGGTCATGAACTCGGAGACCTTCTTCTGGTGGTCATCGCGGCTGGGACGATAGTCACGGCTGGTGACAATGCCCAGGAGCTTGCCCTTGGGAGTGCCGTCGTCGGTGACCGGCATGGTGGAGTGGCCGGTCTTCTCCTTGAGCTCGATGACCTGCTCCATGGTCATGTCGGGTGTCAGCGTGGAATCGGACTGAACGAAACCAGCCTTGTGATCCTTAACGGCCTTGACCATAGCAGCCTCGGACTCGGGGGTCTGAGAACCGTAAATGAAGGACAGGCCACCCTCGGTAGCGAGCGCGACACCCATGTCGACGCCCGAGACGGACTGCATGATGGCGGAAACCATGGGGATGTTCAGGGTGATTGCCGGCTTCTCACCGCGCTTGAAGCGGGTTAGCGGCGTCTTAAGAGAGACGTTGTTGGGGATGCACTGCGAGGACGAGTAACCAGGGACCAGCAGATACTCCGAAAACGTGTGGGACTCACCGGGAAAGAACGTAGCCATGTTTCTCCTTTTTCCATGCGACCGGTCGGCTGCAGGCCTCGTAGGACCCAGCCCAACCTTGGGCGCCCAATACTGGGGAAGTATCTTAACGCACTTTGACTGCTACAATGCATGGTTTAGAAAGAGCACACGAGGGTTTGACGCAGGCTTTGCGTTTGCCCAGCAAACACTTTAGCGGGAAGACGTGGAGCACATGGAGTACAAGACGACGGCAAAGTTGGTCATTCAAGCGTGCGACAAAGATCTGCCGGGCGTGTTCGGCCACGGTTGTGTCTTGCTGCTGCAGGGCATCGCCCGCGAGCACTCGCTCAACCGCGCCGCCAAGAGCATGGGCATGGCGTATTCCAAGGCCTGGCGCATCGTGAACGAGGCCGAAGGCCAGCTGGGCTGCAAGCTCATCGAGCGCGACGGAGCCCGCGGATCCACGCTCACCCCCTCCGGCGAACGAGCCATAGCGGTGTACGAGGAGCTGCAGGCCGACATCAACAACGTCATCGCCACCAAAGCCGACGACCTCATCGCCAGCATCAAAGAGTAGCTAACTTGCGAAGGGCGTTGTCTAGGGTGGACGCTACAACCAGGGGGTCGTCGGTGCCGGCGAAGAGGCGGATGGTTCCCCCCTGCTTGCCGCGTGGGGCCGAAAGGCGTGTCGTTGCGCCGCCGGCGGGCGACGTGCGGAACTCCCCCGGCAATGTGTCGAACAGCTCACCCGCACTTCGCACGATAAGGTCAAACTCAACTGCCGGGCCAAAGCCGTGCTCGAGGATTCCCGTTGCAGCCGCATGATCGGGATGCGAACCCAGCCCAGGATAGCGAACGTTACACACCATCTCGTTAGCAGCCAGATACTCGGCCAGAGCACGGGCGCGATCGAAGTGCGCCTGCATGCGAGCATCGAGCGAGGACAGCCCGCGTTCTAGCACGTCGGTCTCCTCGGCAGACAGGTCAAGCGCGGGCGCACCGCAGCCCGCAAACAACGCGTGCGCGCACTCTGCGGCGGCATCCACGCGATGGCGCTTAAGCTGCGAGCGCGCCACCGAAGCGGCGACAAGCTTGCGCGGCGCAACGCCGGCACACACGCGGTCGAGCGCCTCGAGCGAAAGCACGGCGCCCAGACGCAACGGGTTGCACCCAAAGACGCCCGACACAGTGTTATCAACCACGAGCAGCGCATGCGACTCACGAGCCGCGCGGCCCAGAGCGCGAAGGTCGGGCACACGCAGACCAAACCCGCCGATGGAGTTGACGAACCACCACAGGTGCGGCCCCTCGGCATCAAACGAAGCATCAAAGCCCTCGGACGCAGCAGCAAACGCCGCAGCCGCGGGCTCCCCCACCAGCGCAACATCGTAGCCATCAAAGCCGCAGGCAAACGCATCGGCAAAGTCGTCCGCAAAGGCCACCAAGCGATCGCCGGGCTGCACAATCCCCAGCATCGACAGCGCCGCCGGCACATGCGAGGCCGCAACAAGACGCGCCTCACGCGCACCAGCCCTTGCAGCCCAGGCCTCTTCTAACTGTTGCACGTCCACGCGACACCGTCCCTTAAATAATAAAACTGAACCAAATTAGCCATCCTGGAAGAGCACGCGCCAGCGAGCGGGCAGCGGTCGTGGCGAGGTGCCGTGAAAGAGGAGCGACGCGTACTTCATGTACGCGAGCGACGGTTTGAGCGGCAGATCGCCCGGCAGATGCCCGCGCAGCGTCGAGCGGTCCGGCGTTCGTTAGAACGCCGGAACAAAATTAGCCGTGATATTCGCCGTTGTATTGGATGAGCGTCAAGTCCTCAACGCCGTCGAGCGCGCGAATCGCATCGGCGTAGGGCATATCAACGCAATCAGAGAACAGCTCGACGGCCATCTCCACCTTGTCACCGCGCATGGTTTTGGACTTCACGGTAAACTTGGTGCGGCCAAATGCACGCACGATATCGTCGCCGGTGGTCAGGCCCGTGTAGTGGATGACCATCATGTAAACGCGCGCCTTGTCCTGGTGGCTCGCAAAGCCGGCGATCATCACCACGATCACCACTGCCGTGAGACCTACGAGCGCATACATACCGGCGCCTGCCGTAATGCCTGTGGTAATGGCCCAAAACAGATACAGCAGGTCGAGCGGGTCCTTGACCGCCGTACGGTAACGGACGATGGACAGAGCACCGACCATACCGAGCGAGATGACCACGTTCGTCGAGATCGCGAGCGTGACCATGCAGGTAAGCACGCACATGCCCACGAGCGTCACGGCAAAACTGCGCGAATAGACCACGCCAGTAAAAAAGCGCTTGTACACGTAGTAGATCAGGATGCCCATGGCGAGCGCCACGAGCAGCGACAGGCCGATCTTGGCAGGGTCGACCTGGCCAAACGCCTCCAAGACGGAGTTCTTAAAAAAGTCCCTGGTGCTCATGGTCTAAAAATCCCCTCGGTTCTCAAAATCCGATTCCCAGTAGGTAAATCCGCGCAGGTAGGCGGTCTTTTCGTAACACAGGCAGTACTTAGAGACCGCCGTGAGTTCGGCCGCACCTGGCGGCACCATATCGCGCACCAGCTGCGGGCAAAACTCCGTAAACTTGACCTCCATCACCAGCTTGCCGGGCTCCAGCACGGGCAATGCAGGCAAGGTCGCGTCAAAAATGTCAAAGCTACCCACCGCGGCACGCACGTTGCTATCAAAGGTAATGCGCACGGTGCCCTCGTCCATCACCCACGGCTCGCGCTCGTAGTCCACGATGGTCCGTGGGCGCATCATATTGCAGATGCACTCGATGTAGAACTCGCGACAGAGCGGATAGGGGCTCCTCAGCAAAAAGTCGTAGTCACCGGCCAGAATCTGCTCAAACTCGCCACGCGTGAGCGGCGCGTCCTCCTTGTAGATCCAGCTGCCGTACTTCTTTTTGCGCTCGAGCTTAATCACCTTGTCGCCGCCGTTATAGATGCGCACGCGATACTTTTTGCGCATGAGAATACCGGCGTCTTTTTCCTCGTAGGCCGAGTTGCAGTAGTCGTCAAAGTACAGGCTGCGAATGGTGTAACCACCCGCCCGCGCATGCTTATCCAGTTTAAAAACCGGCGCCATGCGGCAGGCAAGCGCGGCGTGCTCGCCCTCGTTAATGAGATATTTGAGCTCGTGGCGGTAACGCTCCTGCGTGGCGCGTGCGGGCGGGGCCGCCAAGCGCTCAAGCAGCGCGCTAGCCCTCCTCATACGTGTCCTCCACGACCTTACCGCCGTCTTGCACGTAAAAACACTTCATGCCGTAGTGTTTGCCGTCGTCGGTCACATAGTAGTCAAACGCATCTTGGGCATAGCCGTCTGAGTTGGCAGCGCGCACGCGCACAAAATACTGGCCGGTATCGGGCGCATCGCAGGTCACCTCGAGAAGCAGTACGTCCTCGGCCTTAAAAAGCACGTCGCTTATGGCATAGTCGCGCGCCAGCTCCACGGTATAGCGAATGTCACGCGCCTTAAAGTCGTACGAAGCATCCCAGTTAATGCGCAGTTTACCGTTATCGATCTGCGGCACGCCAATGTAGAACGGCATGGGCTTTTTATAGCTCTCGCGAAAGCTCTTGTAGTTCTCCTCGATCTCGGAGGGAATCGCCGCGGCGATCTGCTCGTATTGATCCTTGGTGACAGGCAGATGGTCGATATCGGGCGAAGCAAAGACCAGCGATTCGGTAACCTCGCGATAATGTTTGATCATCTTGCTCAGGCGCGCCTCGGTCATATACGAGCGCAGGTCCTTTACGGCGCGGTCGAGTTCGCTGCGGAACGATTTGCTACGCAGTGCACGATTGAATAGCACGTTGCCCCAGTAGTTGCTTACGCCGCGCTCCCAGCTCGCATAGTCCGAAAACCCGGCAAGAGAAAGCTCCAGCTTACGCAGCATACCGTCGTTGTCCCAATCGAGGATGTACCACGTATTGGAGTTGAGCGGGCTGTACAGATAGCAGTTACGGTTCTGAGTATCGCAGTTGCCCGTCAGAATCTGAAACGCCAGCCAATAGACCAGGTTCTCGGTATCAAAGTAGGTGTCGAGCACGTCATCGATCTTTTGCGATTCGTCGTTAAGCGCATCGAGCATCTCGATGAGCTTGGTGTGGTCCGAATCACCCTTGATCTCGAGCATGCCCTCAAAGCTTGCCTGGTTGTAGTCGGGATCGTCGGCAAGTTTAATGGTGTCCTCGTAGCGATGGAAATCAAAGCTGTTCACCTTATACAGGTGCCCGCTCTTATCCAGGCCATGTGCCTTAAGCGCCGTCTTGTTGAGCTGCTCCACCTGCGTAAACAGGCCGTAGTCCTCAAAGGTATCGTTGGACTTTTCGGTCTGGTCGCACACCCACAGATGCACAAACTGCGTACGCAGGCCCATCATCTGGGGAATCCCACGGATAAGATCATAGGCCATCATATTGCGAAAACGCATGCCCTCGCCCATGTGCTTGTTGAGCGCAATCGCGCGTTGTTGGCGCCAGGTGCCCTTGCCCTTTTTGAGCTCCACCTTGTAATTCTTTTGCGTGTAGGAGCTCGACGTCTGGCCGCGCACCTGCACGGTGGCATTGGGCGCTTCCTCGCCATAGCCAACCTCGCCAGAAACTGGCCCCTCTTCGTCGCCCGCCTGCAGCAGGCCCATAACCTGATAACGCGTCACACCCATATCGGCGTAGTCATACACCGAGTACGTGTTGACCTCGGCCCAGCTATGATCAGTGTTCTCGGAGCTGTTGCCGCGTGAGACCGTCAGGTACATGGTCACAATGCCCGAGTCGTCGTAGACCTCGTACAGCTCGTCCTTATCGCGCAGATGCTTGGTCTCGCCCGAGGCCTCGGCCTTTTTAATCTTGTCCTGCTTTTTGACCTTTTTGGTCGAGGATTCGTCCTGAGATGAGCAGCCCGAAAGCAGCAGCGCGCCGGCAGCCGCCTCGATCAGACAGCGGCGAGACATCAACTTATCGATCATCAGAACCTCCCCAATGGTTGCGATACACGCGAACTACTGCGCGCTCAAACGCGCCGTGCGGCACGCCCTTGCGGCGGCACTCCTCATAGCGCTGCTCGGCACGGTCGAGCAAGCGGCCCAGCTGTGTAAAGCGACCCGTTTTGTCGGTCGCCACAATGGGCTGCTGGCTCAGGATACGATACGGCAAGTTGGCGGTATAGGTATCGAGCCGCAGCAGGGCCACGATAAAAAACACCACCGCACCCAACAAAAAGCCAAAGCCGTAAAACTGCTGCGGCAAAAGCAACGACACGGCGGTCGCCAGCCCCGCCACACCGGCAAACAGGCCCGAGGCCAGAACGGCTCCCTTGTAGTCGGTAAAGTACAGCAAGATAAGCAGGATCGTGTTGCCCACGGCATACAGGCCGTAGCCTACGCATAACGTGCGAAAATACCCGTGCATAAGGTTGTTAAAGCCCAGCGGCAGGGCCGAGAGCACTGTGGTCTCGAGCGAAATGACCGCCGCCGTCACAAACAGCTGCTTGAGCGCGCAAAAGCGCAGTTCGCTGTTGAGCGTGGAGAGCATCTCCTCCTCGGCCACCACAATATCGCCCACCACGCCGCCGTCGTTAAACAGGCTGTAGTAGTCACGGTAGCGCGGATAGAAATTGACCTCGACCGACACCACAAAGTTGACGGTCGTGACGAGTGTGGTCAAAAACGCGATAAGCGCCGGCACGTCGTGGTAGGGCGCGCCATAAAACAAGCCCTTGACCTGCACGCCGATGGGTCCCGCCCAAATAATCACCAGGTGCGCAAAGAGCCCCAGGTTGGTAAACAGGCCCGTGAGCGCCAGCGGCATAAACTGATCGAGCCATTGCAAAAAGAGCCAGGGGCTGCGGTCACTCTGCGGAAAATACCGGTACAGCAGCACCACGTCCCAAACGAGCATGACGCCGTAGCCCAGAGCAACTGATGCCAACAGGCCCTCGACCGGCGGCAGCCCCAGTGCCAGCGCGGCCAGGGCGCACAGGCACGCCACGCCAATGGCGGCCCCAAAGCTGCACAGGATGCCTCGATAGTCCTTGATGGCCGTGAGATAGCTCATGCCGTTCCAGTTGACGATCATAATGTTGAACAGCCACAGGCATAGCAGCCCCTGCAGCAGCGTGGCGCCCGAGAACAGCAGAAAGACACCGTAGAGCACCGTGCCCGCAACGAGCATGACAGCATTGGAGCCCCAAAACGAGGGCAGAATCTCGTCCTCGCGCTCGGCAAACAACATATCAGCCAAAAAGCGCGTGACCGGCATGGAGAAAAAGCTCGTGAGCGTAAGCGAGGCCAGCAGTGTGAAGGTCACCATGCACACCAGCAAGTCCTGGTTGGCACGGCCCACACCCCACAGACCGCACAGCACCAAAATACCTACCTGCAGCAGCACACCCAGCAGCATGGGGCCCGTGCATACGATGCCGGCGTAGCCGTAAGCGCGCATCGTGGCAAACAGGCCCTTGCGCCTAAACAGGCGCTTGAGCTCAAAACCAATTCCGGCCACCGGCTACTCCCCCTCTCTGGGCAGGTTAAACGCACACGCCGTCTCGTCGTACAGCGCGCGATAGTTGGCGAGCATCTGCTCGTGCAAAAAGTACGTGGCAACGCGACGCTGCCCGCGCTCCCCCATCTCAATGCGACGGGCGCGGCTCACGCACATGCGCTCCATGGCATCGGCCAAGCCCTTGCGATACATGGGCGGCGTCACAAAACCCGCCACGCCAAAGTCGTCGCCCGGGGCACCTTCGAGCAGCTCGCGGCAGCAGCCCACCTCGGTCGTCACGCAGGGACGACGCGCAGCGAGCGACTCCAGCACGCTGAGCGGCTGGCCCTCGGAAATACTCGTCAAAATGGTAAAGTCGAGCTTTTCCATGTACTCGACCACGTTGACGCGGCCGGTAAAGATCAGGTCGCGCACGCCCAGGGTATCGACCAGCGCGTGGCACTCAGCGCCGTACTCCTCGTCGTCCACGCCGCCCATAATGTGCAGGCGCACCTTGGGCAGGCGCTCGTGCAGCTCAAAGAACGCATAGATCATGGTCTTGACGTCCTTGATGGGCGCCAGGCGCACCACCGCGCCAATGTCCACCCAGCCGTCATCGGGCTTTAAGGGAATGTCCTTAAAGCGGTCGAACTGGATGCCGTTGGGGATGACCAGGCATTTGTCCGCATCGCAGCCCATATCGATCTGCGTCTTGCGGGCGTTATGGAACAAACTCGTCACGCGGCGGGCGGCGGTAGATCTCCTCCGAAAGCAGGTAGAAAAAGCGAATCCAGCGATCCTTAAACGACGGCACCACCCAGTCAGCGCGAATGATCTCTTCCTCGCGCTCGCGGGTATAGATGCCATGCTCGGTCAGCAGCACCGGCGCATGGTGAACGCTTGAGCCCAGGCAGGCGAGCAGGCCACCGTAGCCGGTCGAGATGGCATGGTACACATCGGCCACCGGCACCTCGCTGCCCAACAGGTAGAGCACGGGCAGCAACATGGAGCGCATGGTGTGGAATGCATCGGCAAAGGGCGTGTAGGGATACTCGGCCAGGCACACGTCGCGGAAGATGTCCATAAACGTTCGGCTCTGCAAAAACGAGAGCGGATGCACGCGACGGCGCTGGAAGATATCAAATAGTACGTCCCAGTCCGGATTGGAGAGCGATACCAGGCGACGCAGCGCCTCGCGCTCGCGGGCGTTAAAGTCGGCCTCTTCTTGCTCGCCCGAAAGCCGCAGGGCATCGTCCAGGAACACCTCGTGCACCTCGACCACGTTGCCGGGCAGCTCGTAGACAAACTTGCCGCGGTCGGCAGCATGCGCGCCGATCACCCACAGCACAAACTCGTGCTCGGGCATGGCCTGGATATAGCCATGCATCCAGGTAGATACGCCGCCGTGCACATAGGGGTAGCAACCCTCGAGTACCAAGCAGATTCTCATCTGTCGCCACCCTCCTTGCGCGCAATGGTCACCGTCTTGTCCGTGGCTTTGACCAGGTACAGGTCGCCCGTCAGATGCGTAATCTCGCCACCCGTGACTGCACCCGGCTCACCGTTGTTGGCGCGGAACATGAGCCACGCCTCGTCGTGGAAATTGCCCAGGCTGAGCGTCCAAGCATCCGCACTGGTATCCACGCTCACCGTCACGGACGAAAAGCGCTGGATGGCGCCCGAGCATTCCGAACCGGTCTGACGCCGCAGGTCGGGCGCAGACTTGCTAAGCCAGTCCAGGTAGTCGGTCAGGCCGCCCTTGTAGACCTCCCAGCCCTCCTTGGCGCCGCGATCGGGATCGAGCAGGTCGTCCGGGTGCATAAAATGCGTGCTCACATAGTGCATGTTTAGCTCGGACACGGCAGCCAGGCGCATATAGGAATCGTCGACCATGCCGCCCGAAACAATGCGCGGCTGCTCCACAATGCCATCGCTCGCCACGCCAAACTCCTGAACGTAGGGCAGATCGGTGCCATCCTCAAAATACGTACTGGCGATGGTCTTAATGCGCGGAACGTCGGTGCCGATAAGCTTGCGCGCACGGGCCGAAAGGATATTTGACGGCGGCACGTAAACCGAGCCGTGCGCGTTGGGCAGCACCTCGTCCTGGAAAGCGATAAGCTCGTTGAGCGATGCGACGAGCGTTTCCTTGTTCTTCCAGGTCTTGTAGTCATACAGCGTGCCGTAATCGGTATCCCAGAGCGCCAGAGGCTGATGGTTGTAGCCGTGAAAGCCCAGCTCTCCGCCCATCTGCAGCAGCATGCCGCCAAAGTAGCGAAACTGCGTGGTATCGGCCTGGCGCGCAGGCTCGGTCTGGTTGACCGCGTCCTCGTAGTTTTCGATCATCACGCCGGTAAAGCGAACGCCATATTTTTGCGCGAGCTTTTGCAGATCGGGCCACCAGACCTTGGTATAAAAGTCGGCGATAGAAAGCCCGTAGTCGCGCTTGATGTAGGTGCCGTCGCCCGAGGGCACGGGGCTGGGAAAGTCGTCCAGATAGAAGACGGCGCTGTTGATGACGGGGTAGGCCGTGGCATCGCCCAGCAGGCTGATCGCCGCGGCGTAAAAACCGCGCATGACCTTGTCATAGATACCGATATTGCACACCACGGTGCGACCGCTACCGCAGTCATTCGACCAAATGAGCGGGGCGGCCGCATCGCCGGTCTTAGCCCACACACGAGCCGTCTCGCGCAGCGAAACCGAAAGCGACGAATCAAAGGGGTCCGAGAGCTCGTAGCGCTCTCCCCCGCCCAGCATAAAGTCCTCGCTCGGCACAATGCTTTCGGCTTTTACATAGTCATATCCGGCCGATTCAATGCCAAGCTTGGGGGCAATCACTTGCAAATAGCTCGAGTTATCCGGAGGCATGGCGAGCATAAGCGAACCACCGGCACTCACCCAACTCATAATGTCGCTCAGGTGCGTACCGAGCCCATCGAGCGACGGCATGAGCAAAATCACGCGATCGAAGGAGGTCAGCGAGGGAATGGCACCCACGCCGTCCAGGGCAAGGTCCACGTCGCGGTGCGCGATCTTCATGTCGAGCAGGATCTGGTCAAACTGCTCCTTTACGTCCTCGACGCCAGCTTGGTCGGAATCGGTAATGACCAGGCACGTGGGCTTTTGGCCAAACATCGCCGAGGAGGCCGGCACCGCATCGTTGGCGGCAAGCATCCCCAGCTTATGCTGGCCCGCACTGTACTGCACGCCGGCACGTTCCACCAGCAGCACGGCGGCCATGGCAATAAAGACCGCCCACACCACAAGCAGCCCCATCCAGCGAAAATGGCCCGCACGGTCGCGGATATGCTGTACCACGCTCACCGGGCCTCCTCTCCGTTGCGCCAAAACGCCAGTTCCTCGCGGTTGGCGGCGCTCAAGTATACATGCTGTTTGTCAATCGCATCGATCACGCGGTGGACCTCGTCACCGTCGCGGCGCATCACCGCCAGGCGCAGGCAAAGCATCCAAACCTCCTGCTCCTCGGGCACGTCGAGCACCAGCTGGTCGGTCACGGCCTGCGCCTCGTCGATCTGTCCGACATCGGCCAGCGCCGTCGCGTATCGAATGCGAAGCTCAAGGGTGTCCTCGCGCTCGCAGCGACGCGCAAGCAAGCGCGCGTACTGTTGGCGTTGAATCTGAGCCACGCGCCCCTCAGCCAAGCCCGAGCCCAAGTATTCACCAAGAAAATCGCAGTATTCGTTGAGGTTTTGCGCGCTCGGGTCCGTCTTAAAGGCACGCTCCAGCTGCTGCAGTTTAAGGTCGGACTCCTTGGAGATCTGCGCCACCGCCGTCGCGGCATAGTGAGCCACCTCAACGTCGTCGTTAAGCTTAGCCGCCTGCAGCTGCGCCAGGTACGCGTCGGGCTCCTCGGTGAGCATGGAGAGCATTAGGCGGCGCCGTTCTGCCGGGTCGTTGACGATGAGCGCCTCCTCGAGCGGCACTACGCCTGCATCGGCATCACGTTCGTGCACTAGGATGCTGCGATGCAGGTCGTCGTTGAAGCGCAGCGACTCCAGCGCAGACTCTTTCAGCCCCTCGCCAAACACCGCGCTGCGGACCGATAGCAGAACCACCAGCAACGGGCCCCACAGCGGCACCAGCACTATTACAGCCAGCATGTGCCCGCGCACCGGCAGCAGGCCCAACTTCATGAGCGTCCACAGCATCAGGCAAACCAGCGCATGAATCAGCAGCAAGACGGCAGCAACGACAAGCAAGATCAAGCGGCACCCCCCTCACCGTCACCGGTGTAAGAGATGTGCTGCAGCAGCGCCACGATGTCCTCGCCGTCAACGGGCTCCACCGCAATCTGCTTTGCGCTCAGGCGCTCGCGGATAATGGGCAGATCGCACGCCTTTGCCTGGCGCATAAGCAGGTAGAGCATGTCACCATCGACCAGGCCCGCCGCATCGCTCTCGCGGATTGCCGACCCAATTGCGCCCACCAGCTCGCCGACAGGCTCCATGCCCGGTACCACGCGCAGGAGCAAAAAGCTGCCCATCTTGCCATCTGCCAGCGCCTGCTCGGCCGCGAGCTCTTGGCCAAAGGCAGCCTGCTTGAGCACGCAAGTGCCGTCAACGCAGCGTTTATCCTGTGCCACCGCCTCATAGTCAAAGGCACGGCCCAGCGCGCTTTCGACCAGGCCGCACAAGATGCGGAACAGGTTTTGGTAATAGAGCGTCATTTGGTTTTCGGCCGCGCGACGCACAAAGATCAACACGGCGGGTGCCCCATCGCGCTCGATCGTGTATCCAAACATGGGAAGCCCCGGCGTCAGCTCGCGGTTCACCCACAGATTCGAACGACCCCCATCGCCCAAAAGAGGTGCAAGCTGCTCAAGCGTGAGCGAACGTGCGGCATCTTCGGCAATCGCGGGACTTGCCGCCACCAGACGTGCAAATGCCCCGCCCGAAACATGGTAGATCGTCACCGAATCGTTCTCGAGGATCTCGCCCAGAAGCTCGCAGCACTTGCGATAGATGTCGCGTGGGTTGAACACGTCGAGCTCCTGCGTCACGGCAAAGATCTTGCCAAAGCTGTCGTGGCGACCCACGATCTGGCGCCTGTACGCGCGCTTGTCCTCGATCGCGTCGTGGTAGAGCTGCGTAAGGAACGTATTGCGGTTGCGCACTAACTCGTTATGATCGCGCTCCGCCCTAATGGCTTCGCTGTTGCGCAGCTGCACATAGCCGCACACGGCACCCACAACAAAGTACGCAATAAACGGCAGCCAGTTGGACGGCTCGTAGAACAGGCCCTGGAAGGTATAGCCGTACAGAGTAAAGTAACTCGCGGCCAAACCCACCGACGCCAGCAGCGCCGCAACCAGGCCAAAGTCCAAGCCATACAGCGTGCCGATCAGCACCACGTAGAGCAGGCGATAATCGAGCACGTTGAGCTGGGTCGATTGGGAGAACAAGCGCTCCAGCACTTCGAAGAGCACCCAGGCGGCTGCCGTCTCCAGGCATTTGACAGGCAGCGTGCGCATTTGAATGCGGTCGATGGCCGCGCGCAAGGGGTTGACCTTCTTTGCACGACCAGCATCCCAGCGAGCCTGAATGGTCGAGAGGTCGCGCAGCAAGTCGTAGCGCTGAAACCAGCCATAGCGCACGCGAGCGACGTCGCTGGCAGGCAGGGCATAGCCGGCAGAATCGCCATAGGCAACTGAGAGTCCTGGGAACAGTGCCTGAAGGGCCTCGCCCACCTCACCCACCGTGTGATGGAAGGTATCGACTACGTCGAGCGTCTCAAAGTTACCATTCCAGCTGTCGAAGATACGGCGTACCAGCACCGAAAGCTCCTCGGCACACAGCAGGGGAAACGCCGCATCCTGCGCGCCCTGCAGAGCGGCCGATCCGGTTGAGCAGGCGTCGAACAGCGGCACCAAAAACGGGTCCTCCAGCGCGGCAGACGCGGTATACAGGAACGGCACGCGCAGGATCTTGGTCTGAACGCCCTCGCGAGCAGCGTAGTAGCGGCACAGGTCGTTGGCTGCGTGCGCGATAATGCCCTTGCCCGTTCGCCCCGCGGCATCGGCGGCACCCTCAGCACCCGCGGGCCCCGCTACATACAGTAGCTGGACCCGGCGACCCGCGCACGTACGAAAGACCGAGCGCAGCAGCTCGATATCGCCCACGGTATCGGTATGCGGGGTAAGGAAATTAGACAGGTAGACCACGCGGTCGAACTCGTAGGCCTGATCCAGGTGCTGGAGGAGCTCTTTCCACGAGGCATGGGGCGACGACTCGTCGCGGCGCGCTTCCGCGGCAGCGACGACCTTAACGTGGTCCCCGGGGAACGCCTTGGCGCAAAAGTCATCGTCAACATATGCGGTGTTGCCAACAACCAGCACCTCCATAGCGCACCCCTCCCCTAAAATCCACTTTAGTCATAGTCAAACATGCGTATTTTACGCTGTCAACGCGAGTTGGAACGCCTTTAAGGCTGTTTTAAGAACTTTTTTTTAGAGGATGTGGGAGTGGCAACTCGTCCGACCCAGGCTCATTGAGAGGCTGGTATTCGCTCTGAAAAGCTACATCACAATCTGCTGACAGCTCCGCAGGGAGAATGGCAGGCAATGCACATTGCTCTCGCACTGAATCATCGGATGAAAGAAACGGCAACTCTTTGGAATAGCTGACGATAACCTGCGGAACGATCCTAATACCCAAAGCAAGCTCGAACCTAGCGATCGTTTTCAGCGTCATATTGGGCTGAGAATTCAACAGCTTCGAAAGCGACTGAAGGCTCACGCCCATACGCTTTGCCAAATCGCTTTTGCTTAAACCCAAATGCTTCATCTCGCGATGAACAATAAACTCGATATCTAGCGCGTGTTCATAAGCGCGTGTTTCGCTAGTTTCTGTCTCGGCGTAAAAATCAGATAAATCTACTTTATTCATTGTGTTCTCCGTTTCGAAAGCCAAGTATAAAAGTCAACGCTCAGATTCCACAAGCTGACGTGCTATTCCGGCCGATCATTGTTCGAGCGGTTAATTTCCGCTTAGGGTCTGACAACATTTTCTGGAATTGAGAGTTGTCGGAAGAAGCCGTCAATTCCCAAAACGGTCGACCCTTGAGGTCTCTATATTCGACAAGATCATATCCTTCTGCCAAAGGGCACCTCCCATTTCTAGCTGAACTTAACTTATAGGTTAAGTTCATCCATTTAAATACATATAACGAGGTCCAGACAAGATTCCTCTGCCCCAGTCGATAAACAAACCAGTCGAGCTTATGCAAAATCCGGTAGTGTGCGGCAAATTCTAGACACGTCAACCACACTGGATAGTGGCAACGCTTCTACCTGCGGGTTCTTTTCATGAAAAGGACGACGTGCTCGAGGGTTCCGAAATTTGCCGCATACTTCCGTCGAGCAATTCCGGAAGTGCGGTGAAAACCTGAGATAGGTCGACCAGGCCCCCGTTTCAGCCTTCCGCGACCTGCGGTTTTGTTGCCGAAATTCTGTTTATGCTCGGAGGTTTCCGATTTTTCCCCGCACTTCCGAAAAGCACGCTTAAACCGTGCGTCACGAAGCGGAAAACCGCCGGATATTTGTTTCTCCCCAAATGAAATCCTTGTTATGCCAGGCCGAGTCTTACATCCAAACAAAAAAGCGGGCCGACGCATCAGCCCTCTTCAGGTGTCGCCCGAAGGCTTCCAGCGCAATTGATTTAATTCTAATCGATATCACTTGTTTGACCACGATCACGTCAATCAGTAGAAGCCGCCCATGCTCGATCATTCCATTGCCGGGATGGTGCTTGGCTAGTACGCCACACATTGCATACATGAAAAAAGGGCAACACTCTCAGTTTGAAAGCGTCACCCTTAAAGCTCCCAAAGAGCTTTTGTATTGCAGGAAGATTCTCTACACCATCTTCCCTTGATTGGCAGGTCGAAACTGACACCATTGTGATTTCAAGCAGAAAGCGTTATATTAAGTATGCATTTGAACGTGGTGTTCGCACTATACGCTCAGATGCCAT
Source organism: Collinsella sp. AF29-7AC (assembly GCF_003475665.1). NCBI lineage: Bacteria > Bacillati > Actinomycetota > Coriobacteriia > Coriobacteriales > Coriobacteriaceae > Collinsella > Collinsella sp. AF29-7AC. Next base: position 14,665 of record NZ_QRQX01000017.1, on the reverse strand, counting down.
AGTTTACAAAGATGGCCTTCTTCATAGACGCTAGGTGGGACTACTCACTAGTAGCCGATATGTCGAAGGCCTTCTTGTACTTAAGGAAATCATACATTCTAATAAGCCGTTTTAGCTCGCTATTACCGTGGATTATCTTGCGATCGTCCGTGATGAGCGCCCTCAGATATTCAAGCAACTTATTTAGATCGATCTCGTCTTCTTCGAGTAGCACAAGCTTTTTAAATGCTTCCTCAAAGCCTTCGTTGGCTATAACAGACTGAACCGAGTGTCTAATTCCCGAAAGATGATAGCAACCTTTTGCCTTTCGTAGGCTGTTGTTTAGAAAAGCATCTAAATCCTTCTTCTCATCTATTTCCTTTAGCATCCTTGGATTAAGAACTTCCCCTGAATACGCGCTTAAATACTTATACATGGGCAAACCACCCGAGTTAGAAGCAAGCAGCGAAGGAAGATATTCCTCGACGGCAAGCTTAGGAGCAACATGTTCGTCATCAAACACAACATCACGATATAAAAGTTCGGCTTTGACCATATGCCCGTGCCCTAAAGAAGCATTCGCAACACCGATACCCAGCACAAGATGCTGTCCCTCCGGAAGTCTCTCGAGGTCGCTAAAACTCGCTTCGACTACCAGAGAGTCATTCGGATCGCCCTCATCAGCCAAGGCGTAGATGCTCCTGCGCAGCTCACGAATAATCCTGGGCGAGAAGGAACATTTGGATTGTCCGATTGCTTCATACACCGCACCAAAATCGTTCGTCCTAATCTCGGTCATGCTTATCTCGCCAATACCTGGAAAAGTAAACGAATGAGTTGAAGTTGCATTTTCTCCCCTAGTAAGGAAGATAAAGCGCTCTCTAAGCAAAGCAAGATTGTTTGAACCGAGGCAGCGCGAAATCGACATGAGGATAGCTTGGATATCGGGGTCGTTAAGGGAATAACCGATAAAAATAATTGGGTATTCCATAAAAATAGTTAACAGCTTGGCCGCCAAGTAATCCTGGGTTTCGGCGAGTTTTGCGTAATCCGCCTCCTCAAGAACCATAGATTCAGGATTATCCATAGACCCGTGGATCTTATATATTTCACCCATTTCAAAAGTTCTGTGAAAGACAAGATCGTCCTGACCTACAAAAACTTTAAACTCTGGAAACAGTGACTCCAATAGACAGTCATAGTTGGTTGTAATGACTCCAGAAATGCGCCGCTTGCCAACCTCCTTCAGAGTATCGAGCTCATGAGTCATATGGCGAGGCGTAAACGAGGATAGCCTCTCGGCAGCCATGATCTTTAAAACAGATTTACGCCCACGAACATCTTCCGCATGATCATCTCTAAAAGAAGCGAACCGAGGCTCTTCGAGCACGGCTATCCGCAAATCTTTATCAAGCATAGTCGCGGCAGAGGGCAAAGCGCCATAAGCAGGATTATCTGAACAGCGGGCGAGGTAGGAATCGAGTCGAAAAGGATCATCAGAAAGACGGGAGCAAAGGTGTCTTAACAAGCCGTCCCAATCGTCGGTCCCCATATATCTACGGGAAAACCCCGAGCCAACGAATAGATAGGGACTACGGCCCACTCCATTTATCAGGCTAACAACGCTGTCTACAATGTCATTTCTTTCGGCTTCCACCTTAACGCCTCCCAACTTCACAATTTAATAAATTATAGAACATTTGTTTGTATATTGCTATAAATATCACTCGTAATCGCACGGGCACCAACCAACTTATGGAACAAATAATGCAGCCCAATAGAGCATCAGCGCCTAATCATTAGATAACAGTTGATGTTGATTGGCTAAGGCACTTTCTCAGCCGCTTTCGCCAATTGAACGTACCCCGCTAATAGGAAAAGAAGCGTTTCCGCCCTAAAATGGGCTTAGCTCTCCCATCATCGTGCTGTACATCATGCGAAAGTAGAACCGATCCGTAAACACCGTATGGTTCCCATCATCAATCATTCTGGGATCCATATCTAGGACACCCCGATCGGACTCGCATTCTGGAAGCATCCATGGCGCCCAAATTTCAAGACCACGACTCATTGGAGATAGTCTAGTTGTCATCTGGAGGCTGTCCATTATTCGCCTCTCCGTTTTACCAAGACGATCAACCCGCCTTCTTAGGTAACGCGGCAGGCTCCAGGGATGTTCAGCTTTAATCTCGATAGGCTTTCCATCCACTCGAAAATTAGATAGATCGGCTAGCGCTGCTCCAAAATCTTCGGCACGATAATAATGGCTCCTTGTAAGGGTGTAGTTTAAGGCTTCCTTGGGAAATGACGTCGCGCACGCAATTGAGCCAATAATTGGAAGCGCCTCAGTAAGACTTTCATCCGGATAAATCCTTTTCCCGCCATTCATCATGTCAAAAATGTCTTTGGAAAATTCAGGGTCTTGCTCAAACCTGTACTGCTCAAAGGAAGGGTCCTCCTGCAGCGGCATTGCTCCGCGGTCATATATTGCGTAACCACTCTGGATAAAGCTACGCACAAAAGGCTGGTATCCAATTGGAACGGGGATGTTACTCCCAACATCCTTTAATAGTGGACGCGGCTCATGCAAGCGATGAATGTACTTTCCCATGCGCATGCATTCGTCCAGCCCAACACGCGCAGCGCTCTTTCTATAAATAACGCCCCATTTGGAACACTCATCTCGCTCGATGTCCCGATGCGAAAGCGGACGCCAGCGGCCTTTATCCCAAACGCAAGTTGCAAAAAAGAGCGCCGATGAGAAATCGTTCGTCACGTCCAGCCAATTGGTCTCCAAGCCGTAATGCTGACCCAAAAGTTCATAAAGAACATCGCAACGATTCCATTCCCGCACGGACTGAAACTGATCAATAAAGCGGCTGAACTCAAATAGCCGCATATCTGCCACGAGACGATACAGCTCTTGGTCTTTAATATTGCTAAACTGTCGAAGTTTTCTCTTGAGCGATGATTCAGACCGTGGATAAATCTGCTTTTCGCCTCGATAGAAAAATCGCCTCTTAGATTGTTCGAGAATGATCCCATGGGGATATTGGATCAAAACCGCATCGGTTTGGGGATCGCGCTCAAGATACTCTCGACAGACTTCTAGAAGGCTATTGCGAGGAGTATAAAAATTCTCACCCGAAAGGGTGCTAAGAGTCATCTCCTCCCCTCGAAGCTGATCAATCATATCCTCTCGAAGAAACTCCATCAGGCCACCGTGATCGATAACCTTGTAGCGTTGGTCGTTGTTTTCCAATGCCCACCATCTTCCTCGTCAAGGTAGCCAACCATACATATCTTCAAATGCCAAATCGCTCCCCGCTAAAATAAGGCGCACGCCGAAGACACAAGAAGATACATACTCACGCCAGCTTAAATGTGGCAAACCGATTAAAAGACTAATCTATCGCGCGGACAAAATTACTCGTGACGGGGTCAGTGAATAATCGCGTTGAAATAGTGGTGCAGGGGTACTGACGATTAGCACAAACAAAAGGCTATGCCTTGGCTGAGGACGGCCACAAATCCCCAATCATCATGGAAGTTCAACGACAGACAGCCGCCCCTCCAAAATCAACCGATGCATCAAATTCTTCCCGTGATCCCGGTTGTCCATTGATGCGCCGTACGAGTCAAGCAGCCTTGATATATTAAGGAGCAGCTCCTCACGAGCAGTTTCGCAATAGGATTTGTAGAAAAACACCAGTTCAACCGGACCTGTATATATATCAACAATGTCAAATATTGCTTGAAAATAAGCGTAATCAGCCTTCGCAAGAGAATGCCCGAACACTTTGATAACAACTGTTTCTCGAGGTTCTTCTTTTAATGGCGCGCCAAATGCAATTGGCTCTCCCCCGCCGGGCCTCCCAGAACGAATAATTCTAAATGTCTTAAAAAATCTTGCCGCCCCAGGATCATCCATACAGTTTGTACCATCGGCACCAAAGATAATATCTCCGTTAAGCTTGCCGTGGATATTAATGAATTTAAACGTCGCCTCGCTCCGCCAAACTGATGGAATCGACGGGCTTGTGTAGTTAAAACTGAGCACAGTAGCCGCTGTAACGCAACCGCCATCCCAGCTCGCTATGCCAGACAACAACTGTTCCATTAGCTATTCCGAAGCCTCGTAATACTCGTTGTTAAGTTTTACTTCGCGACTAAGATATCGACTGAACTCAGCTTCTAGCTTATGAAGCTCTTGTTCGAGCACCGAACGAAGAGGGTTTTGCGTCCAACTTTTAACGTCCACATATACGCCGCAGAGAAAGCTAGCAACGACTTCGACAGCAAGACCCGGCGTTTGCTCCTTCAACGCATCTCGATAGTCATCAATATCCGCATACGTATAGGGGAAGATATCGGAGACAGTGTGGAGACGCCCGGAATCGTCGTCATCTTCAAAATATCCCGCTTCACGCATTTCGCGGAAAACGTCTTCTTGCAGTTTGCCCCAATCGTATCCAGTCGATTTTTCGATCTTCTCATTCAATTGTGTTAAATAGTGATTCGGCCATTTAATCCAGGGATGAGACTGCAGAAACACAAAATACTCGAGGAGAGTTCGAATAGCGACAAAATGTTGTCTATCAATAGGTGAGGAGGACGGAAGCGCCCCAGAGTTGCGCTCCATTTCGATAACATTGGAGACCGCTAACTCGACGTCACTCCAATTAACGTCATAGCCTTTATCAGCAAATTCTTTACGGAAATAGAGAATCAAGTCCCAGGCGGTAATACCTGAGGCAGAGAGAGTTTTTGCCCAGCCATTTTTACTGATGTTTTTATTATTATCGATAACAGCCATCCTCGGTCTGAAGAACTGAACAAACCGAGAATTTAAACCGCATGTAATATCAAAACCGTTACCGAGAACAAGAAGCTGATGAGAGATGCGCGGGTTCATTGGATAGGTAGCCTTTCAAAGCAGATAGTTTTTTGAATGCGCCAACGAACACCCCGTCATGAGATCAGTTTTCTTAGTAAAGGCCGTGATAGCACTTCGGCTCATCGTTAGCGCCGGGCGATTTTAGCCACTAATAGTCAAACGATTTTGACCAATTCCGATCCCCAGATAATGACCGCAACGCCTCCATACCGCCACTACGCTGGTAACGCCAACACTCCGTCTTTAGAAGAACCATTGAGGTGAACGAGAGACACTCGGTGGTCGTCAATCCAATGCCATCAAACTCGCAAATCAACCTTTGAGCCCTCTCATGAGTCGCTCATTAATCGAAGCGATCATATATCAGACCTAATCAGCATCAGGAATATGGCTTTTAAATCTGAAAATTGAACCGGCGGGGATAATAAAAATTCGTTCGGAAAGCAATCGCTTCTCATCATCGTTCGCGCCGCCGCGGCTCAACAATTTTTCCTTAAGCTCTTTTGAAAAACGGCGGAAAGACGCAGGGCTCCTTCTAGCGGATACAGTTTCAGTCGAAGCTATCAAAACAAAGCGATTTTCGCCTGATCTTAGAAGCTTCACCACAGTTTCCCACCAGCGTATATCCGTCTCTCCAAGCGACAAACCAAAAATTATTAGTATATTGGACCTAAGAATAAAATCTTCTGCTTTATGGTCATCGACGGAACCGAATAGCTTCTGTATCTCGCCTTTTACAAAGGTGGACGCAATATCTTCGTTTTTGGAAAGAGCGTCCGATCCAATCTGGGACACATCATTAACTCCGCATATGGGTTCACGTCCGAGAGCACCATGAGCTTGGACAAGTCGAGTGAGCCGGATAGAAGAAACACCCAAGCCATCCTCAGGGGCAGCACACCCGTTTGCTTCGACAGCGTTAAATATACGAGGAAGTAACGTAGTGTAGTTAAATGTGACAATCGAAACACTCAGCACAAAATCAGTTGAATAGTGACCAAGAATCCGCTGTCTTTCCAGAGGTTGCAACGCAGAGTACCAATATGACAAAGAGGCCATAACAGATTCAGAGTTAGCTTCGATGAATTCATCGGTTGCCCTTTTATCTTCCAATGCGATGAAAGCGGCAAGATCGATATCTATTGCTTCTTTGCAATCAAGCGCGGATTCAACTGGGTCTTCCTCGTCAGCCTCAAGATTGGAAGTGTACTCACCTAATTTTTTCTCAAAATCGGCCCACTCCCGCGCTCCTTCTTTTTCGATACAACCTGCCAAACGGCCAACTGGGCCTTCATCCGAAGCATGGTTTTTGGAGAAGAAATCCATAAACCTAGTGGTGCTTGTCTTCAACCCTGCCGACAAATCAAATCCATTGCCAACCATGACCGTCACGGATAGATTACTCGCCAAGCCAACCCCTTATAATTGAACCCTTGTCTTTTTGGGAATTATAGCGTCCCACATGGACAAACGAAGGGAGCTACCGAGTAACAGCGACCGGCAACTATCAATTGTTTTAATTAATCGTCTATTTGTAGTCGAAATCGATCGGAGCTATAGCAGAAAAATTACCGAGCACTCAAGCGTTGAATCTTCCTGTAAATCTTAGCCTCATCAGGGGCAATCGGATCATTTGGAAACGCCTTTTGGGCTCTCGCTACGTAGGAAAGAAAGTTCCCATAGCGAGAAAATACAGAAGGGCCAGCATCACCCGATGGGCATAACCTTCTTCCCTTAATACCAAGCGGCGAATAATGTTGATACAAAGCAGAGACCCGTTTCTTGGACGCGTGTCTCCCCTCTCCCTCATTAGAACGCGCAATCGCAGTGGCCGCCTCACGGAGACGCTTATGGTACCTTCCAACCGTAGACTGTCGAAGTCTTACAACGCGCCCGTCAAAGTCAAACCCCAGGAAACTAACTTTCTGCGCCGGATGTGCACCGGAGTACGAATAGACCTTACCTGCACGAACGCTTTCAAAATCAAGCTGAGCAACTCCGTCGCCATCAACCCGGAACACCTTGGTTTTCTCAGGTTGCAGTTTAACGGAATCGACATCGGCCATTAAATTGATGGCTTCTACAAGTGCATCAAAGCCAGACTTTGGAACGGCAACAATAAAGTCATCGCAATAACGAAGATACAAGCCGCCAACTCGTTCAACGGCAAGTCTGACTTTCATATCGATATCGGCCATATAAATGTTAGCGAGCACTCCGCTTGCGGCAAGACCCTGAGGAATGCCCAGCGCAGAGCCATCCCGTACCCAAGGTCTGGTAATAATATTGCTCTTGTTTGCAAGAAATTCAGACTTTGGCAAGATAACATCTAGCTTATTAAGTTCACGAATAGACTTGAACCGAAGTTCGATAGCCGCTTCATTGATCATTTTCTCCCGAGTAGGATCGATTGCTGGCCATGGCAATTCATGTCGAGCAGCCAAATCAGCAATAGGCCAGCACGAATAGCGAAGGATATTTTTAATGACTTGATAGTGATCGTCCGGTAAGCGTCCACTGGGAAACAACGAACGCAACGACGTCATTAGATGAGCATGATTTAAGTTGTCGAAGAAGCTCTCGAAATCACCCGTAAGCACAAAAGCCGAATCTTGCTCGCGTATATAATCGAAAGCCTTTTTAGCTGAGGAAATATTGCTGGCAGCAGTTACGGCGCAGTCTGATGAAAGGGAAGAGCGGTATGCTACGGCAACCTCATTAAACTCTTCGGCAATAGCCTTCTTGTTATATAAGTCCGACCACAGATAAGAGTAGTACTGGAGGACGCGGTGATCAAAATGAGAGGCATAAGCGATATTGCGAACCTTGCAGCTTCGCTTACCTCCACGATACCGAACAGCAATGATCTCGTTGGAAATTAAAGGGTAGAACGCGTGGTGGGAAACGTACTCTGAATCTAAGATCTTGGTCTGAGCTTCGGCAAAAGAAACCCTATGATCAAAATGGGCATATGAACTTTTGGAACTATATCGAGGAATACGAGTGATATCGAACTCGGCCAAAATACCCCCAAATAAATCAACCTGTCCGGATCAACAAGCGGCGGCTAACCCTCCCCGGACAGGCTAATTAAAGGCGCAGCAAGTGCAGCCAACGCTTTCGCGGCCACCTAAAGCAATGCTTGCCTATGGCATACTAGACGAAAGCGAGGAATTGGTACTTATGACCATCGAAGCCCTTATCCAGCTAGCCGCAGGCAACGCTGGTGTCAATGTTGCGAACGTCGGAATTGCGTCGTTTGCGATATTGACGGCAGTAGCGTACCCCATCGCCAATTCGCGATGGGCAGTAAGCTTTATTCCCATTCTTGCTTTGATTAAACAGCTTATGAGAAATCGACTCATGCAATTAATGGCGCCTTGGTGCATAAATTATGTACGATTTTTTAACTTTTGGCCTTTGACCACTGAGATTGACCGGTACACCAAATTCACCACAGTCGCCACCCTCACTATTCGCTAGCAGTGATCGGATGCGTCTAACCCAAACGCATCTATGCCTATAAGCCCACACGTTTGACGCAAGGTCTCCTTAAAAGAAGCCGAAGTCAGACGTTTCTCTATATAGGCTTCATAGCAACGAAGCAACGTCTCAGTCGAAAGAACTGCAATGTCATTTTTACGAGCAATTGCAATCTGAGTAGCAGGGAACGGATCGCGCTCTCCGGGTCTAATTTCAATTTGCGATGCAAATATAAGGACACCTTTTAACTTACCGGAGCATCCTTCGTCTTCCATAGCATCGGCTTTAATTTGGACATGATCATATGTCTTAGACACATGCTGTCGTTTTAACCCACCATTGCTACCTTTTATTTCTATTAAAAAGAGAGTGTCATCGTATGAGAACCTAAAATCCTCTTCCTTATTGTCTTGAAAGTCCTCATCAACCTCGGCAATCTTTGCCAAGAGATGACGAGCTTTGTTTTCGAGGTCGAAGTCTTTGGTGCAAAGGACCGACTTAATGTTCTGATAATCAGAAAGTACTTCCTCAATTCCTTTCCTCTCCTCGTTGAGGAGAGCCATTTTCTCGTTAATCTCTTTAATTCGTACTCTTTGCGCTTCTTCATCATGATATTCAACTTCGTCCAGCCAATCAGGAGTACGAGCAGGCTGCACTTTAGCTGGAAAAATACCATCAACAACCGTCGATAGTTCGTCATTATTATTAATCTGAAGAGTAGTAGCTGCGAAGGTCTCGGATATCAGTACAGCTGTAACTGTAGAAGCGTTCGAAACTAATAGTGGCTTAGAAGAAGCAGTAAACGGCGTGCTGAAAGAAAAATCTGAATGAAACTCTTTATTTGATAGGATAGTTTTCGATTTTCCAAAACAAATTCGAAGCGGCAAGGGGAACAGTTCGCCTATCGGAGAGTCAGCAAAATCTTTAATAAAATCCTTTAGCGGTTTATTGTGCTTGTATTCCTCCGCATGAGTCCCCAGGTTATATCCATAGCAATATGAATACCTGTAGTTTTGTGGGAGCGTGACGATACATTTAGCACTATTTGACTGCAGCATCATTTGCCGGATAGAGGATATGTCCGCATGATCGTACATTAGCTTATCGTTAGAGAAATCGCTTTTCCATAAATGATTATCTTGCAGGTCAATGATTGTTAGATCAAAGGCATCGAATGCGTCCGCCTTGCTAAATTCCCTAATCGTAAGGTCATTTGTTTCCGTGAATCCGCAATTCTGCTGCCTGTAAACCAATAACTGAGTTTTCATCACGCAATCCCCTTACATCCAGAACAGATTAACCCTGTTTACATATCACTTTAATGTAGAAGCCATCTAGCGACAACGAGTACGCGATTCCGCACCCATTGCCGCGGCTGCATGCGCGAGGCCGGCTCCTGGCAGCTCAGGCGCCGCGTGGGCAGGATCGTCTCACAGGTGTTCCGCAGGCGCGACGCCGCCACCGTGACCGCCATGTACCGCGCGGGCGTGCGACATGCTGAAAGGGTGCTGCCCGAGGGCGGTGGCAATCCTCGAGGAGGCCGAGCCGGACGCCCTGGCATACCACGATTTCCCGCTGTCGCACAGGAAGCGCTTGCGCATCACCAACGTCCAGGAGCAGACAAACCGCGAGATAAAGTGCAGGTCGAGGGTGGTGCAGGCGTTCCCCTCGACGGCATCGCTGATGCGTCTGGCCGGCTCGGTCATGAGCGAGCAGGACGAGGCATGGCAGGAGTCGAGGTGCCTTTTCGGAGGCAAAGATGAGCGAGCTCTACGACGAGGGTCGCACGTGCGAGATCGAAGGGACGGTCGACTGGGCGCGGCTGGAAGCGGAGCCAGGAAGATAATCGAATCGGGCCTCGAGCTTACGGACAGGATCGAGGCGGCATAGGATATCAACCGTGTTCCAGGTTCCAGGACGCCGGGCCGACTCGCTTCGGATCGGACGCTACACCAACTTTCTCGACACTACCACGTGCTCGAAATCGACGGACGCACGCCCCAGGCGCCGTAGCGTATGGAATCGAGGCGGGCGACAACGCCGCGCACAAACAATCCGAGATGTCGTACGCGATGCTGCGCAGTGCCAACTTGATTGAAGTTTTCAGCGACATCTGTCATCAGGGACATAGAAACTAAATAAGCGAAGCACACACGACAAGGAACACCCATGAAGCCTGCCATTACGAAGCCGAGAAAGTTGATAGCACGGATTGACAACCATAAGGAGCGCAATGGTGACGCATAATTTCTTTCGCAAATTGACAACCGCATAGCGGAACACGGCCCGCGCCCCGTCATATGATTTCTAGCGGCTAAACAACAAATCAACGACGAAAGGGGCACGGGCCGTGTCTGCGAACATCGTAACAGTCGACGAGGAGTCGCTGCGCAAGGACATAAAGAATCTGGTGAGGAAGACCGTCGAGGAGACGCTCAACGCGCTGCTCGACGAGGAGGCGTCCGAGCTCGTCGGGACCGGGCGCTACGAGAGGGCGGCGGGCCGGGAGGCCCACCGCGGCGGCCACTACGCCAGAAAGCTCGTCACCGGGGCCGGGGAGGTCGAGTCTAGTGCACGGGGATGCTCGGCGCGCTCGAGGAAATGTTCCCCGGGGGACCCGCTGCCAGCGCTGCACACGGTGCATCTCTACCGCAACGTGCCGGGAGGGGTTCCGTGACCAGGCGAAAGGCCATGGCGCGCATGTTGAAGGCGATCCACGCGCGAGGCATGCGGCAGGAAGGCCGAGGAGGTGGCGGACGAGTTGGAGTCGGTACGGCTCGGAGCGGCCGCGAGGACGGTGCGCGGCGGGCTCGCCGAGACACTTGCTTACACGGAATTCCCGCCGAAGCACTGGCACCGAATCAGGACGAACAACGGGATCGAGCGCATCAACCGCGAGATCAGGAGGAGGACGAGGGCCGTCGGAACCTTCCCGGACGGCAAATCGGCCCTCATGCTGGTGTCAGCGAGGCTGAAGTGCATGGCGGAGCACGAATGGGGCAAGAGGAGGTACCTGGACATGTCCAAACCGGAAGAGATGGACGAGCTGAAGGGAAAAGCGGAGGGCTAGAAGGAGACGGAGCCGAGGACGGCTAAATCAATTTGCGAAAGAAACTTGACGGTACCAGAAAATGTGACCCAACCCCTCGCTTTGCCGTCGTGTCGTTATGATAATTAACAACGTACAACGATGAGGAGCCCGAGCGGAACTCAAGTAGGCGGGAACAACGTGCAATCAATCGAACCTCTAAAAACCACGGACGATCTTGGCGAAGGCAAAGGCGGCATTTGGAAGAAGTGGCCTTGGAAAGACCTAGATCACTATGAATTAATGTCTGATCTTATTCTTAAGGCTAATTACAGCATTCAGGACTTTAATGCTGCCATCAAAGACGGATTTTCTCCCAACATTAAGGACACCGTATTTCTGGTAGCACTTGCCACCTGGATTAAAGATGCATACTGGCAGATTAATTACGCCTGCTTGAAAGAAGTAATTAGAACCAAATTCGAGTTCTCAAGACAGAATGAACTCACAGAGGCACGTAATTATCTTGAGGCGGTTCGCTCAATCGTAATTGCACACCCCTTAAATTCGACGAGGCATGAAGAATACGGCTTTGGTCCAGAAGGACGAATTTGTATTGATATGCGACGGAAAAGCCTTCTCGACTCATATCCGGGCAGAGTGATCTATCGCATCACACCAAAAGGATTCAAAGAAACCGACAGTGTCGAGGACAACGAAATTGCACTAATGACCTGCCGCCGAAATAAAACAGAAAATAGCAAGCTACATTTTGAAAGATGTTGCCTGGATATGTGCGATATCCGCAACTCAGCCCAAGTCTACATTGACGCCTTGTACGAACTCGATCGACATCTCGGTCGACTAAGAAAGAAAGACTTCGAAACATGAGTGTGATCTTCTCTAGCGAATTAACCTTCGCTCAGCCGCAATTGCATTTTGAGCATCCTTTAGATGCTTCCGCGCCTTTCGGTGTATATCTTTTAATTGCTTAACCGGATCAACATCAACTTCATCATAAACATGGGTCATATCGCCATCAACATATGCAACAAAGGAAGAGCCGCCCAGCTTGCCGACTGCTTTACTGTGTTGTAATAGCAAACTATGCATATCCTTGCGAGCGGCGCGCACTCTAGGCTCAGCACATTTCAGGAAATGACAGAATAACTCAATAACAAGTTCGTTGTAACTCATGTTTGTATAACGAAAACAAAGATACGGACAATCGGATGAATCATGGTCTTTGATTTTCGAAATTGTCTTGTTTAGAAAGGCGCGAAGTTTTGGCGAGGTATTGTATTCGCGCATATCAACAATTTGATCAAGATCAAATCTGACCCTAGTCACACCATTTTCCCTGACAAGCGAAACAACGGTTTGACCATGCTGAACTGGATTTCGAATCTCATACATAAAAACGTAGAGGCCACCTTGGTCATACCAAGAAGAAGGTAGTTCCCAATAGTCTTTATATAGTTCTTTATTTGAACCTCGGTCATACATCCGCATAACTGCCTGCATTCTATCGACAAGACCGCGGGCTGCGGAAACATAATTTCCAAAGGCAGCGTTAACGACAGTCCTCTCGCCAAAACCCCCATTGGCAAAGCCGTCGGGTAAGAAGTCGAACTGATCGCACGGAACCAAGCGCCTCAGTTCACCATAGTTCCATCGAAACTGTTCATACAGTTGGTTAACCTCCCAAAGTGACCGTACAACGTCGTCATACTCTTTCACTTTGGTTACAGAATCGCCCTCGAGATACTCAATCTTTGAGAGCGCTTTCTGAGCTTCGACACTCACCGATTTGAACGGCAAAACATGGACTAGATCTGCCAAGGGAATCCCCCTAATAGAGCAATAGCCATACCTGTGGCAATTAACAATGTCCCTAGCAAGGCGAACACTAGGGATGCTAACACCAAACACCAACGGATTTGTGGACATGACAAATGGAGCCGACGCGAGTCTTAACTTCTTGACCACCCAGTCAACTCGAAATAGCACAGCCCAGGCAAACGCCACACACCACTCCCGGCACGAGGGTCCAGCCTAGCGCCATTACCTTGGTAGCAAGCACCCCGAACGCACAAAGCGGCCCGGGACATCACTACTCAAGAAATGAAACACCATGCCCAACAACGACATCGCCTACCTGCTAAAGTTCGCACCCAAGGAGGCGTACATCGACGACCTGATGAACGGGCGATTCTATATGAACGCGGCCGGCTACTACCATGGCCTGCCTGGCGGGCAGGGCGATCCGCTCGAAGCGTCCGTAGTTACCGGGGCATGCATCTACGGCAATTACCGCTTGCCCATTTACTGCACGTATACGGTCCGCAAGAACGAAACCGTCAACAACTACCGACATTGCAACTTAAATCAATAGCCATCGCGCCGCATGTAGGTATTTCATTCGATGTTCGGCTCTTTCATGAATCCCTTATTGTCCATCAACGGAATCCTAGATTCTCGCCCCTTTTTCAGACCATCCTCCAATTGGTACCCGACCAGCACGTCAAACGTTATATGTGCCGCCAGAGATCCGTAGCGGCACTGAGAAAGGCGAGGCGCGACGCCGACCGAATCCCACTTCCCGCCAACCCATTAGAAGCGACCGTGAACCAACAACGGTTAGAACAAAACTGCATCATCCGATTTGGTAAGGAACGACGGGATCAAATTCAACGGGCAAACCCAGTTCAAAATGGAGGATGGGAGATGAGTCAATTTGATCAAGTGATCCATCTCCACGGCGAACCCACGACTTTCCGTTTGCACATATAAAACCAATCTCAATCAATGGAAATCTGTGCATGCCACCAAAACCATTCATGTCGACATCGGCAATATAGAGCCCAGGAGGAATCAGGGCGAACTTTTTCCGATATTCGCTGCAGCCCTTTAAGTCTTCTCCTTTAGTACATCCATGTCCTTTAGTGATAACAACGGTAACCACGACCTCATAAATAGGAAGATCGCTGTCATTTCGAATAACAATATGCGATAAGCCCCGTAAATCGCCTTCGAGCCAAGCGGCAACCGAAGAGGGCTGAGACAGCATGTCCGCCTCTCTTCGACGAGCTTCTTCCTTATGCATGTGTGTCGTGTCACGCCATGCAACAAATCCCGTCAAAAAAATAGTTGCAACCGGACACAAGGCCTGAAGAAATTCAAAAACAGCACACATCAAGTACCACCCCTCTTATAAAAAACGAACAAGCCCAATCAGAACCACCCTTAAAAAGGGTGGTTTGCTCTTAGGGTATAAC
>NZ_QRQX01000016.1:0-48668 GCF_003475665.1 Collinsella sp. AF29-7AC | reverse complement strand
GAAATGGCGCGAAGCACGCGGTTGACAAAACCATAGAGACACGTCCCGGAAAAATCATCCCGCGGGGCTTGTGGCTCACGCGGGATGATGGCGTCTTATTTTATCTTGTCCTGCTCCAGCAGTTCGGACGGTGTGCGATCGGGCTTGCCGCCGCGGAAAATCTCGCGGCCATGCAGACGATGCTCCAGGTCACGTTCGGCCTTTTCCTCGTCAATCTTGGTCTGGCTCACCACCGGGTCCTCAATCAACGACGACACCGAGTTCACCTGCTTCTGAATGCGCTCGGCGATGGTGTCATCCATACTCACGATGCGCATCTTCCAGTCGATACCCGTAGCGTTGGATGAGCTCTTGGTCCACACGAACGTCAGGATGGCGCTCTGGTGGCCCTGGGCGGGAAACATGCCAAAGAAGGAATCGTGCTGAATGTTGCTATCCTCGTCGATATAGGCGTGAACGTTATACACCACGCGGTCGATCTTATCGTTGAGCAACGCGTTGGTCGCAAGCGCCGCGGCCTGAATCTGCCCGTTGGACAGCAGCTCGAGCTCGTTGGCAGACGATGTGTCCAACACCGTCACCTCGACCGTGCCCGTACGCTCATCGGCTTCATCGACGGTAAAGTCGAGCGGGAACTGCGTAAAGCCGTTGCCCCACTCAAGGCCGCCCTTCAGCGCCGTCGAAACGGTATCGACCGAAACGCTCTCGGACAGGTTGGCGGTGTTCAGGCGACGCATCACGCCGTAGCCAATCTGCATGCCCACGATCAGCACCAAAATACCAATGACCACGGCCATCGCGGTCTTCGTAATGGTATGACTCACCTGCGAACCCGAAGGATCATCCTCGGACAGCGGGTCGATATGTTTTGCATGGCTCGCGCGGTCCTCGCTGCGCAGCTGCGCTAGCGCCGCTTTGTCACCGCGCTTGGCCGCAGCCTCCTTCTCACGCATGCGCTCGGTTCGCTTTTTGGCAAGCGTGGGATCCAAGACACCGGATGCATCGATTTCGGAGAATAACTCCGTCACTTCTTCCGGAGTCAAAGGGTTCTTGTCAGCCATAAACTTCCTGTCATATCAATCAGTCGAGCTCGTGCGCACGCGCACCTTCGAACTGCATTCGATAGTAACGGGCATAGGTGCCGCCACGGGCGAGAAGCTGTTCATGCGTGCCACGTTCCACAACGCGACCATGCTCAACGGTCGCAATCTCATCGGCGTGTTTAATGGTCGAGAGACGGTGGGCGATGATGATTGTGGTACGGCCGCGTGCCAGCTCTTCGAGCGACTCCTGGACCGCCTCCTCGCTCTCGTTATCCAAAGCACTCGTCGCCTCGTCCAAGATCAAGATTTTGGGATTCTTGAGAAACACACGCGCGATGGCAACGCGCTGTTTCTGTCCGCCCGAAAGACGGCTGCCGCGCTCGCCCACGACCGTGTCATAGCCCTGTGGAAGCGACTCGATAAAGGCATCGATGTTGGCGCGACGGGCGGCCTCGGCGATCTCTCCTGCCGTAGCGCCCGGCTTGCCGTAGGCGATGTTCTCGCCAATCGTGCCGTCAAACAGATAGACATCCTGCTGCACCAGGCCGATGGCGCGACGCAGGCTCTGCTGCGTCACATCGCGCACGTCCTGGCCGTCGATGCTAATGGATCCGGCGGCCACGTCATAAAAGCGCGGCAGCAGCGAACAGGTCGTGGACTTGCCACCGCCCGAAGGGCCAACCAAAGCGATGGTCTGCCCGGGCTTGATGGACAGGTCCATATGGTCGATAACGGGACGCTCGTCGGCATCGCCCTCGCCCAGCTCAACATCCTCGTAGTTAAAGCACACGTCGTGATACTCCACGGCGCCGGCAGTCACCTGCAGATCCGTAGCGCCCGGCTTGTCCTGGATATCCGGCGCGGTCGAGAGCACCTCGTCCATACGCTTAAAGCCGGCGATAGCCTTCTGATACGTTTCGGCCGAATTGACGAGTGTCTCGAGCGGCGTGCAGAACAGCGAAATATAGAGTGCAAAGGTCGCCATATCGACCGCCTGCAGCTGCCCCTGGGCGACCAGCCAGCCGCCCAGCAGCACCACGATCACATAGAGCACACCCGAAAGCAGGCCATACGTCGCGGTATAGACGCCCATGGCGTGATACATGTTCTCCTTGGACGAAAGATAGCGATTGTTTGAGGCGCGGAACTTGAAGCGTTCGGTCTCCTCATTGGCAAAGCTCTTGACCACGCGCATGCCCGCCAGCGAATCCTGCAGCTGCGCATTGATGCCGCTGATCTTTTTGCGGTTGTCGCTAAAGACCTCGCGCATGCGCATGTTCTGCCAAAACATGATGGCCGAAAACGCCGCCGTCACCACGGCCATGGCGAGCGCCAGCACCGGGGCGATGGTAAAGAGGATCACAAACGAGCCGATAATCTCGATGCCGCAGATGATGATCCACTCGGGCACGTGATGCGCCGCCTCGCAGATATCGAACAGGTCGTTGACCACGCGGCTCATCATGTCGCCCGAGCTGTTGCGGTCGAAGTACGCAAAGCTGAAGCGCTCATACTGGTCGAACAGGTCCTCGCGCATCTTGGACTCCATGCGCGCGCCCATCACGTGACCCCAATAGCTCACAAAGTAGCGGCAGACGCAGCGGACGGCATACATCAACACCAAGCCCACCGCGATCATGCCGAGCGCCTGCATAATGGCAGCCTGACCCTGAGTAAATAGCCCACCGGTCAAATTGCGCAGGATAATGGGGAACGCCAGGTCAATGGCGGCAAGCACCAGAGCGCAAACAGTATCAGCAACAAAAAGCCCCATCTGGGGCTTGTAGTAAGAAAGAAACCTCTTCAGCATAATCACCTTACGCGGTTTTACCAAACCGCGTTTCGTCTCGACGCTGCAAGCGCCCCATTTAGACAATCTGGCCTTCAATCGTCGGTCGCGTATATCCATACGCTTCCCTCCTCTTTTAGACCACCTTGTCTCAAATGGAGCACTTTCGCTGACTTACACAAACCTGCGGGATCATCCCCGCTCGTTAAAGATCGGCCCCACCCAAGCGGTGCGCGATGCTGTCGCAGGCAAGCGCGCCTACGACGGTCTTGGCGTCTTCGATCTTGCCGTCGAGCACGGCGTCGATCAGCTCGTGCAGCGGCACCAGGTCCACGTTGACAAACTCGTCATCATCGGGGTTGGGCGCATCAAACTCGAGCTTGGTAGCCAAGTAGATGCGGATGATCTCATCGCAAAAACCGCAGGACGTGACAATCGACGTCAAAAAGCGAATACGACCAGCCCTAAAGCCCGTCTCCTCATGCAGTTCGCGCTTGGCGCAATCGAGCGGATCCTCGCCTGGATCGAGCTTGCCGGCGGGAATCTCGACCGTCACGCGGTCGATGGCGGTGCGGTACTGACGCACCAGTACGATCTTGCCGCTCTCGGTCAGCGCCACGACGGCCGCCGCACCCGGATGGCGAACGATATCGCGGGCGCTGCGGCGACCGTTGGGCAGCTCAACCTCAAGACGGTGGACGTCGAGGATCTTGCCCTTCCAGGCGCACTCCTCCGAAAGAATCTTCTCGTGCAGCTCGGCATCGTGCGGGTCGTCGTCGCCCAGCACCAGCGCCGGCTCGTCAGCGACCTCGCCACCAGGTTCGCCCTCGGCGTGCCCATACACGCGGCTGTCCTCTTCGACGATCTGCGCGTCCACGAGCTCTTCGTTCTTCTCGTCCATCCGTCTCATTCCTCTCGGATTTTAGGCATCCCAGGCGTCGCGGCCGCGCAGCGCGCGCAGGCCGATGTCGTGACGCAGGGTCTTGCCCTCAAAATCAATCTTCTCGCAAGCCTCGTAGGCAAGGTTGCGAGCGTTCTCAAACGTGTCGCCCAGAGCGGTCACGGCAAGCACGCGGCCACCATTGGTCACGAGCTGGCCGTCCACCACGGCAGTACCCGCGTGGTAAACGGTCACGTTCTCCATGGCCTCGGCATCCTCAATGCCAGTGATGACCTTGCCCTTCTCGTAGCTGCCGGGATAGCCCGCGCTCGTCAGGACAACGGCCACGGCCCACTCGTCACGCCAGTCGAGCTCAATCTGATCGAGCTCGCAGTTGGCGCAGGCGAGCATGACCTCGACCAGGTCGTTCTTAAGGCGCGGCAGCACAACCTGAGTCTCGGGATCACCAAAGCGGGCGTTGAACTCCAGCACCTTGGGGCCGGCGGGGGTGAGCATAAAGCCGCCATACAGGCAGCCGCGGTAGTCGATGCCCTCGGCAGCAAGCTCGGCCACGGTCTGCTCCATGACCGCCACCATCGTGGCGTGCTCTTCATCGGTCACGATGGGCACCGGGCTGTAGACGCCCATGCCACCGGTGTTGGGGCCCTTGTCGCCCTCGAGCGCGCGCTTGTGGTCCTGCGAAGTGGCCATGGGGCGCACGGTCTTGCCGTCGGTAAAGGCCAGCAGCGAGCACTCGGGACCGGTCAGCATCTCCTCGATGACCACGGTGCTGCCGGCATCGCCAAAGGTGCCGCCAAAGCACTCGCGCACGGCCTCCTCGGCCTGCTCAAGTTCGGTCGCCACGATAACGCCCTTGCCCGCGGCAAGGCCGTCGGCCTTGACGACCAGCGGGGCGCCCTGCTCGCGCACGTAGGCGAGAGCCGAAGCCTCGTCGGTAAACGAACCATAGGCTGCCGTCGGAATGCCCGCACGCTCCATGAGCTGCTTGGAGAACAGCTTGGAGCCCTCCATCTGGGCGCCCTCGGCACCCGGGCCAAAGCAGGGAATACCCGCCGCGCGCACGGCGTCGGCCACGCCCGCCACGAGCGGAGCCTCGGGGCCAATTACCACGAGTCCGCATCCGTGGCTCTGAGCAAACGCCGCCACGGCCGCGGGATCGCAGTCGTCGAGAACAACGTTCTCGCCGCAGCTCGCGGTGCCGCCGTTACCCGGCGCAATGTAGAGCTTGCCGGCGCGCGGTGATGCTGCGAGCTTTGCTGCCAAAGCATGCTCGCGGCCGCCGCTGCCCAACAACAGGATGTCGATGGTTTGAGTGTCCGCCTTCAAGGGTGCCTCCTCTATGGATGAATGGCCCGCTCCGCGCGAGCCCTTTGCAAGCAAATATACCCCTCGGCCGCCCACTTGGGCTGCAAAGGGGTATATCGCAATAACCAAATGGTCCCGATTACTTCCAGAATCGGTTGATGATCTGCTCGCGACCAGCGCCAACGCCAATGAACGTCACGCGGGTGTGTGCCAGATCCTCGATAAACGCCACATAGTCCTGAGCCTCTTGCGGCAGCTCGTCAAAGCTGCGGCAACCGGTGATATCGCACTTCCAGCCGGGGAGCTCCTCGTAGATGGGCTTGGCGTGCTCAAAGCGCACCTGATGCTCGGGCACGCTCGTGTAGCGCTCGCCATCGACGTCGTAGGCCACGCACACCTTGATGGTGTCGAAGGCCGAAAGCACGTCGAGCTTGGTCACGGCGATGTCGGTGAGGCCGTTGACGCGCGAGGCATAGTTGGCGATAGGGCCGTCAAACCAGCCGCAACGACGACGGCGACCGGTGGTCACGCCGTACTCATAGCCCTCCTCGGTCAGCGTGTGGCCGGCCTCGGACTCATAGGAAAGCTCGGTGGGCATGGGGCCCGAACCGACACGGGTGATATAGGCCTTCATGACGCCCAGCACGCGGTCAACGTTCTTCATGCCCACGCCGGAGCCGGTGATGGCGCCGCCGGCGGTGCAGTTGGAAGACGTCACGTACGGATAGGTGCCGTGATCGATGTCGAGCAGCGTCGCCTGGGCGCCCTCAAACAGCAGGTCCTTGCCCTCATCGATCATGTTGTTGAGCAGCAGGCTCGTCTCGGTGATGTAGGGACGCAGGCGCTCGGCCATGGGCAGGTACTCGTCGCAAATCTGGTCCACGGTGTAGGTGGGCAGGTTGTAGATGAGCTCGAGCTCGGGGTTCACGCGGGCGAGAGCGGTCTCCAGCTTGTCGCGGAACAGTGCCTCGTCCAGCATGTCCTGCATGCGCAGGCCGATGCGGGCCATCTTGTCCTGGTAGCACGGACCGATGCCGCGCTTGGTGGTACCGATGTTCTTCTTGCCGAGCTTCTGCTCAAAGGCGCCATCCAGATCGATGTGGTACGGCATGATGACATGCGCGTTGCCGCTAATCTTGAGGTTCTTGGTGGTGATGCCGTCGGCCTCAAACATGTCGATCTCCTCAAGGACAACCTTGGGGTTGACGACGCAGCCGTTACCGATCACCGACACATGGTCGGAATACATGATGCCGGAGGGCACCTGGTGCAGGCCGTACTTCTTGCCGTTGACGACGATGGTGTGGCCGGCGTTGTTGCCGCCCGAGTAGCGCACGACGGCATCGAAGTCGCCGGCGACCAGGTCGCAGATCTTACCCTTGCCCTCATCGCCCCACTGGGCACCGACCAAAACGGTTGACGGCATGTTTACTCCTTACATTCATGGACTGTCTACGCGCCACGCCGGCACGCAGAAGCACAAAACATTCCCAGTATACCCGTGCAACGGGCGCCTGTCCTACTCCTCGGCGTGTGCCCCATCAAGCTCATAGAACTTGGTGGATGCCGGCAGGAACATCAGGTCGACGTCGCCGATCGGGCCCGAACGGTTCTTGGCCACGACGATACGCGTAACGCCCTCGTCGGGTCGATCGTCGCGCGAGGCTTCGGCCTCGTCGGCGGAGCGGTCCAAGAACATAACGATATCGGCGTCCTGCTCGATGGAGCCCGATTCACGAAGGTCGGAAAGCTGCGGGCGCTTGCCGGTACGGGATTCGACCTGACGCGAGAGCTGCGACAGCGCGATGAGCGGGATCTTGAGTTCCTTGGCCATGATCTTCAGACCACGCGACATCTCGGAGACCTCGACGGTACGGCTCTCGGAGCGGCGTCCCGGCGGAGGACTCACCAGCTGCAGGTAGTCCAGGATGATGATGGCCTTCTCCTTGTTGTGGAGCATGCGGCGGCTCTTGGCGCGAATCTCGGTCACTGTGGTGCCGGGCGTATCGTCAATCAGAATATCGAGCTTGGACAAGGTCTGCGTGGCCTCGTTGATATTGGCCCACTGCTCGGGGCTAATGCGGCCCATGCGGAAGTCACTGATCGAAATCATGGCGTAGGCGCAAATCAGACGCTGGGCAATTTCCTTGCCCGACATCTCCAGCGAGAAGAAGCCGACGGTATAACCGGCCGCGGCAGCGTTGAGCGCCAGATTCAGGGCGAACGACGTCTTACCCACAGCAGGGCGGGCGCCGATGATGATGAGCTGGCCCTCGCGAAAACCCATGAGCATGCGGTCGAGCGACGGGAAGCCCGTGGGCACGCCCGCAGCCTGGCCGCCTGCCTGGCACACTTCCTCGGCCTCGTTATAGGCCTCGACCATAAACTCGGTCAGCGTCTTGTAGCTCGACTTGACCTCGCGCGCCGTGACCTTGAGCAACTTGCTCTCGGCCAGCTCCACGACCTCTTTGGTATCGGTGGGAGCGTTATAGGCCAGCGCGTTGATCTCGTTGGTGGCGCCGATCAGCTCACGCAGCATCGAATCGCGGCGAACGATAGCGGCATGGTGCTGCCAGTTGACGAGCGACAGGGTCTGACCCATCAACTCCAAAATGTAGGCCTCGCCGCCCACGGCATCAAGCTTGTTGATGCTTCGCAGGTAATCGATCAGCGAGATGGAGTCGATGGGAATGCGGCTGTTGTACATATCGACCATCGCGGTATAGATGGTCTTATGAATGGGCCGGTAGAAGTCATCGGGCTGCAGCTCGACCTGGGCCTCTTCGACCACCTCGGGCGATAGCAGCATAGCGGCCAGTACATTGGCCTCTGCATCTTGGTTTTGGGGAAGACCCAACTTGGAGCCGCGGTCCTCAACCGTCAGCCCGGTCTCCCTATCGTCATATGCCATGAGCATCCTCATTCATATCGCTTGCGAGCATCCATAGTATCAGCCACGGTCCCAAAACGCGCCGCGCGCCGCCAATCATCACCGAACCAAACGGATGAACGGTCCTGTATATAGGACTTCGACGCAACGTTCACCATGACACTCACTCAGCGCAAAAAACAAAAGGGCGCCCTGGTTTCCCAGAGCGCCCTTCTTAGAACAAGATTGTTGCGTTGCAGCAAATGCTACTCGGCAGCAGCCTCAGTCTCGACCTCGGCGGTCTCGGCCTCGGCGACCTCAGCGGCCTCCTCGACCTCAGCCTCGGCAGCGAGCTCCTCGGCGGTAACGCCGACGAGAACGACAACCTCGGCCTTGATCTCGCGGTACAGCGAGATGGCAACGGTGTGGGCACCGGCAACCTTGATGGGCTTACCGAGCTCGACGCGCTTGCGGTCGATGTCCATACCGAGCTGAGCCTTGATGGCGTCAGCGATCATAGCGGCGGTAACGGAGCCAAAGAGGATGCCCTCGTCGCCGACCTTGACGTCAACGGTGACCGTCTTGCCCTCGAAGGCAGCCTTGGTCTCGTTGGCGGTAGCCAGACGGACGGCCTCGCGCTTGGCGATGTTGTTGCGACGCTCGTCAAGCTGCTTGAGGTTGCCCTTGGTGGCGGCAACAGCGAGCTTCTTGGGGAACAGGAAGTTCTCAGCGTAACCCTGAGCGACCTCTACGACGTCACCCTCGCCGCCCTTGCCCTTGATCTCATCGAGAAGAATAACCTTCATGATGCGTCTCCCTTCTTAGCCGCGGTCGCGGTTGCCACGAGAGGAAACCACGGGGACGGTGTACGGCAGGAGAGCCATCTCGCGGGCGCGCTTGATGGCGTTGGCGATGTCATGCTGATGCTGCGTGCAAGCGCCAGTGACGCGACGGGGCTTAATCTTGCCACGGTCGGTCATGTACTTACGGAGAAGCTGAGTGTCCTTATAGTCGATGAACTCAGTGTTCTCCTTGCAGAACTGGCAGTACTTACGACGCGGCTGACGTGCAGAAAAATCATTAGCCATGTCAAAATACCTTTCGTTTGGCAACTTCGGCGAACCGAAGCCGCCTCTCACTCAAAAATAGGTGAACAACCCTTAGAACGGGATGTCCTCATCGTAGACGTCGACCGCGGGCGGCGTAGCCACCGGTGCGGCAGGACGTGCTGCGGGCGCGGGAGCTGCGGGGGCGTAACCGCCCTGGTCGTAGCCACCCTGGCCACCACGGGAGCTCATAAACTCGATCTCATCGACGATGACCTCAAGCTTGCTCCGGCGCTGGCCGTCGCGCTCCCAAGAGCTGTAGCGCAGCTTGCCCTCGATCGCGACCTTGTTTCCCTTTGCCAGGAAACGGCTCACGGCCTCGGCGCGGGTGCCGAACATGGTGCAGTCGACAAAGTTGGGATAGTCCTCCCACTCGCCAGTCTGCGCGTTGCGGCGACGATCGTTCACGGCGACGCCAAAGGACAGAACCTGGGTTCCGCCGGCGGTGGCGCGCAGCTCGGGATCGCGGGTGAGGTTACCGGTGATGTTCACTCGATTGATGCTCATAACTCACTACTTCCTCTTGGGGCACAAGCCCAGTCCAAAACGACAGTCTTACTCCTGGTCGTCGCGACGGACGATCATGTGGCGGACCACAGCGTCGGTGATGCGCAGGACGCGATCAAGCTCGGCGATCTGGGTAGGATCTGCGTGGAAGTTGATGAGGGTGTAGTCACCATCGGTGAGGTCGTTGATCTCGTAGGCGAGCTTGCGCTTGCCCCACTCGTCAACGGAGTCGACCTTGCCAGCGCCCTCAGCGATCGTGGTATCGATACGCTTCATAACAGCGAGACGAGTCTCGGGGTCGAGCGACGGGTCAACAAAGAACAGCAGTTCATAAGCCTTCATATTGTCACCTCCTCTGGGCAAATGTGGCTTCAGGTCGTGAAGGTGCGCCTGAAGCAGGAAAAGACTTGGTAATAATATCTTTCAACCTCCCAGGCCGCAAGAATATGCAGCTACAACCTCATGACCTCCACATATGCCCATACTCACACGGCATTTCATGCGCATTCCAACCAAATGCTGACCAAATGCTTGACGGATCTGTGGACAAGATACGGTGCCGTGGTGACAAGCTGAGCCAGGCCGCAGGTCAACGGGCACAAGGCTGTGGTCGCGAAATGCATACCAGTGGTCCACAGCACCACCCAAAGATTTTTAAATTCATTGCCAAGTCGCTTATGAATACCCCTTTTGAACAATTGAGTTGATCAACCGCGCTGGTCGGAAGCCGTTTTTTGGCACCTCAAACCCCGCTGCAGAGCCAAGCGCGGCCGCACGTTTTAAAAATTGCCAAGTTTTCTGTTTGCACTTTTCGATTCCTCGTGTATACTGACTTTCGCATTTAACGGAGAGTTGTCCGAGTGGCCGAAGGAGCACGATTGGAAATCGTGTAGGCGTCAAAAGCGTCTCCAGGGTTCAAATCCCTGACTCTCCGCCAGTTAATTCCAAAGCAGGCCTTCGAGCCTGCTTTGTTTTTACCCCACGCGGAGGGGTGGCAGAGTGGTTGAATGCGGCGGTCTCGAAAACCGTTTGGCCTGTATAAGGTCACGAGGGTTCGAATCCCTCCTCCTCCGCCATTAGATGGTATAAGCCCCAGCAATGGGGCTTTTTCTTTTCGGGCACATTTCAATAACGCGCAGGAGGAGGGATTCGAACCCGCCAGGGCGCGGAGCGTAAAGAAAACGCGCCCGTGGCGCGTTTTTAGCGCAGCGCGGTCGGCGTAAGCCGACCGGATAAATTTTGAGCAAAGCTCAAAATTTGGACATCCCTCCTATTCAGCCACGCCCCCATCGCGTTCAGCATCGACCCAGATCCCCAAACATGGAACCTACGCCCCCACCCAGTCCCGACCGTTTACCGAGCAATAGGATCACCACGCCCGCCAACCATGTACTATGTACGGGCATTGTCTAAACCCGCAACCAAAAGGACCCCATCTTGCCCGTCGTCGCCGCTATGACCGTTACCTCACACGCCACAGATGCCATGGTCGCCATCCCGTTTTGGCTCGAAATGTTCGCCGTCGTCGCGGCTTCAATCTCGGGCGTGTTGGTCGCGCGCGAGCACAAGCTCGATCTGGTGGGCGCGGTCGCGCTTGCCGTGGTCTGTGGCTTGGGCGGCGGTCTTTTACGCGACATGGCGCTGCAGGTGGGCAACGTCTACATCCTCAACCAGCCCATGGCACTACCGCTCTCCATCGCCACAGCCGCCATCATCTATATCTTCCCGGCAATCGTCGATAAGCCCGAAAAACTCATTCCCCTGCTCGACATCATCTCGGTCGGCATCTATGCAGCAACCGGCGCGGACAAGGCGTTGGTGTACGGATTTGCGCCCGCCGTATGTATCATGATGGGCTTCTTTACCGCCGTGGGCGGCGGCATGCTGCGCGACGGCTTTATGGGCGTGGTCCCGGGCATTTTCCAACGCACCAACTTCTATGCCATCGCGGCCATCGCCGGATCGGCAAGCTATGTAGCCCTCGTCATGAGCGGCCTCATGAGCAATGTTGCCGCGCTGGTCGTATGCGTTGTGGTGACCATGGGGCTGCGTTGGCTATCACTGCGCTTTGACATTAAAAGCCCTACCGAGGAAGACATCGCGCGCTTTTTGCACCGTAAAAAGTAGGTAGCACAGCACAACCCCTCGAAATGCAACCGAGAGATTCTTTTAGAGCGCCCGCGCGTTGGGTACCCTGTTAGATACCTGTCGAGTATCTAACGAAGGATTCACTATGCCTTGCAACCAAGTACCGTCGATCCGGCGCCACAAAGCGCAGGCCCGCATCACCATCCTATTCGCGCTGATTGCGCTCGCGCTCACCGCACTTCCCACGGTGTCGTTCGCCGGCACCGACACCGCGGGAAACGTGCTCGCAACCGAAGTTGACTCAACTCCGTCCGGTATCGAAGGCGACCTGTACTGGGCCGGCCAAAGTCTCAACCTAGACGACGCCTCCATCGGCCGCGATATTATCGCGGCGGGTGAGAACCTGTCGATTCGCGATTGCACCGTAGGCGGCGCCGTTCGTCTGGCGGCACGCACCATCGATATCGCCAAAACCGCAATCGATGGCAGCGTCACGGTGGCCGGCCAGCACGTCGTGCTCAACACCGGCAGCACCGCCAACTGTTTTTACGCGGCAGGCGAAACGGTCGCCCTGCGCGGCTCCGCCAAATCGGCGGCGCTTGCCGGCGACACCGTAACCATCGACGGCACCGTCGATGGCGATGTTGAGGTCTGGGCCGACAAGCTCATCCTGGGTAAAAACGCCCGCATCACCGGCACGGTGAACGCCCACGTCTCACAGGACCCCGAGCGGGCCGAGGGCGCCCAGGTCGGAGCTCTCAAGATCGACCGGACCGAGAACGAGAACACCTCTACGGCCAACGACATTATCGGCGGCATCGTTGCCGCGGCGCTTTCCACCTGCTTTGTCGCCATCCTGCTTGAGCTTGTCTTTCCACGCGCAACCGCCAGCGCTGCCGGCATGCTCCATCAGCGTCCCATGCCGCTGTGGGTAAGTGGTCTTCTGGGCACGGTCGCCGCCGCTCCCGCCGTGCTGCTGCTCATCATCTCGATTGCAGGCCTGTCGCTCGCCGCCGCCCTCATGTGCGGCGTCATCGGCATCGCTTTGGTCTCGGCGGCATTTACGGGCACCGCGGTCGCGCGCATGGTCGGACACAACCAAAACCGCTACGCCATGGCCGCCGTGGGCGGTATCGTCGCGGGCGCACTCACGGCACTTCCTCTTATGGGCAACTTTGTCAGCGGTGTAGCCTTCGTCTTCACGCTCGGCTACGCCATCCAGATCATCTGGCGCAACGCCCACCTCAAGCCGCAGCAGCCGGCTAACACGCCAGGACTCCCCACCGCCTAGCCGCCAACCACCACAAAAGGGCCAGGCACCTTTGTGGTGGCGCAAAGCAACCTGATCCCATTGCACCAAAAAGGGCGCCGACCATTGCGGTCGACGCCCTTTCTTATTGGCAGTTATAAGCCCCAGCGCTTATTTGTTGACCTGGCCGGCGCGGACGGCTGCCTTCTTACGGTCGGTGGCGTTGAGCAGACGCTTGCGCAGGCGGATGTTCTTGGGAGTAATCTCGACCAGCTCGTCGTCGGCGATGTACTCCAGCGCCTCCTCCAGCGAGAAGGTGCGGGGCGGCACCAGCTGGACGGAGATATCGGAGGTCGAGGAACGCTGGTTGCCCAGGTTCTTGGTACGGGCGATGTTGACGACCATGTCGCCGGCCTTGCTGCGCTCGCCCACGATCATGCCCTCGTAGCACTCGGTGCCCGGCTCAACAAACAGCTGGCCGCGCTCCTGCAGCGTACCCAGAGCGTAGGCGACGGCCTTCTCGGTGGTCATGGAGATCATGGCACCGTTCTGACGGTTGCCGATCTCGCCGGCGTAGGGGCCATACTCCAAGAAGGTGTGGTAGAACACGCCCTCGCCGTGGGTGACGTTCATGATGCGGTTCTTAAGGCCCATGATGCCACGCGTCGGGATCTTAAACTCAAGGTGCGTCACGATGCCCGAGGTATCCATGCTCGTCATGATGCCACCGGAGGTGCCGAAGACCTCAACGACCTTGCCCGAGTACTCGTCCGGGCACTCGACGACGGCCTGCTCGACAGGCTCCATCTTGTTGCCGTTCTCGTCCTTCTTAAACAGAACGCGCGGACGACCGACCTGGAACTCAAAGCCCTCGCGGCGCATGGACTCCATCAGAACGGACAGGTGCAGAATGCCGCGGCCCGAGACCTCGACGCCGCTCTTGTCCTCGAGCTCCTCGATCTTCATGGTCACGTTGTTCTCGGCCTCGTTGAACAGGCGCTCCTTGAGCTGACGGGCGCCAACGATATCGCCGTCGCGGCCGACGAGCGGGGAGGTCGAAGCCTCAAAGACGATGGACAGGGTCGGCGGGTCGATCTCGATGGGCTCGAGCTCGACGGGATTCTCGGGGTCGGTGTAGACATCGCCGATATCGGTGCGGTCGATGCCCACAACGGCGGCAATGTCGCCGGCGCCGACTTCCTGGCACTCGGTACGGCCCAGGTAGTCGAAGGTAAAGAGTTGCTTGACGGTAGCGGTGGCGCTGGAGCCGTCGTTCTTGACGACCAAGATCTGGTCGCCCTGGTGGATGGTGCCGGAGTACACGCGGCCGATGCCGATACGGCCGACGAAGTTGGAGTGATCGATGGTCACGCACTGCATGGCCAGCGGAGCGGTCTCGTCAACCTCGGGTGCGGGCATGTCGTCGATGATCATGTCGAGCAGCGGGTACATGTCCATGTTGCCGTCCTCGGGATCATGACGGGCAAAGCCGTTGACGCCGCTGGCGTAGATGACATGCTCCATGGCAAACTCAAGCTGGTCGTCGGTAGCGCCCAGGTCGGCCATAAGGTCCAGGCAGTCGTTGTAGGCCTTCTCGGGGTTGGCACCCGGACGGTCGATCTTGTTGATGACGATCATGATCTTAAGGCCGGTATCGATAGCGTGACGCAGCACGAAGCGGGTCTGGGGCATGGGACCCTCAAAAGCGTCGACCAGCAACAGGGCGCCGTCGGCCATACGCAGCACGCGCTCGACCTCGCCGCCGAAGTCGGCGTGGCCCGGGGTGTCGATGACGTTGATCTTAACGTCCTTGTACTCGATAGAGATGTTCTTGGCGAGAATCGTAATGCCGCGCTCGCGCTCCTGGTCGTTAGAGTCCAGGACGCGGTCCTCGACCTGCTGGTTGGCACGGAAGGCGTCCGTGGCACGCAGGAGCTTGTCGACCATCGTCGTCTTGCCGTGGTCGACGTGGGCGATGATGGCGATGTTCCTCAGATTGTCTACGCGCATGTAGTTCCCCTATCTTCTATCCATATACAAACGGCACGCGTATGCGACCCGCCCAGCGATACAACGCTCAGCGGGAATATTGAGCCTTTTACCGAAAACTCGTTTATTTTAGCGATTTTAGATAAGAGGGGTTTCCTCACCTGCAGGTTCAGGGTCGCTCCACATAAAACCATCGCCGGCACCCATGCCCTCATACAGCACGTATGCCGAAAAACCGCTCTCGAGCGTGGTTTCGAAGAAGCTCACGAGCAGAGCATCGTGATAGCCGCCGTCAATCTCGACGCAGCCGGTGTAGCCGATGGCATAGCGGGCGATACGGCCCAGGCCCTCGTCCTTAAGACCCATCTTGTGCTCGGAGATAAAGTTGGTGGCAGCCTCCAGGCATGCCTCCTCGCCATCTTCGTCGAGTGCGGCCAGATAACGGTTGGAAGCGGCGTCCTCAATTGCCACAACCACGCCCGGGTTCTCGCCCACGGCCAGGTCGTCCAAGAAGGCGCCAATCAGATCGCACACCATGGCGTCGAGCTCGGCGGAGACGTTACCGGCGTCCTGCATATCCTGTGCCATCTTTAGACCTTCCCATCGAATCCGGCGTCGTTACAGTTCTTGTGCCTCAGCAGCGATCTTGGCGGCAGCGTCGCGGGCGTGCATCATATCCACCGCACGCTTGTCGAGCACCTTGATCTGACTGGTCAGCATTACCGCGTCGACCACGCCCCAGATTACCAGGCCCGTAGAGATCGAAAACCCAAGCGCACCAACTGTACCACGAAGGCGCGAGCAGATTGCCGCGACAAGGGCGGAGATGACAACCATCTTGATAAACGAGCCGCGGCGCTCGCGAAGCGTACGGGCCTGTGTCACATAGGCGAGGCGGGCCGCCTCGGATGCTTCCGAGCGCATCTGGGCTTCACGCGCGATGGCGGCCGCTTCAGCCGATACGCGGGTACCCATCAGCGACCTCTCCGCTCGCGTGCCAGACATTTAGAAGTCATCGGGGGAGAGCGTATGGACGAACTCGTCGAACTTCTCGAACTCCTGCTCGTCGTCGACTTCCTCGGCGTGGGTAGAAACAGTGCCCAGGCGATTCATGATGTCGTCCTCCACAAACATGGGGGCATTGCTGCGCACGGCCAGGGCAATGGCGTCACTGGGGCGGGCGTCGATCTTGCGCTCCTCGCCATCGGCCAGTACGACGATCGTCGCGTAGAACACCGGCGGCTCGGCGCGAACGATCTCGATGCGCTCGAGCTTGGCGCCCAGGGCGTCAACGGTATCGAGCAGCAGGTCATGGGTAATCGGGCGCTCGGCGCGGCCGCTATCGATGCCGCGGCTGATGGCAGCAGCTTCAAACGAACCAGTCTGAATGGAAAGGGAACGCAGCGGCGCGGGCGAGTCCGATTTGCTGCTGCGCTCACGAAGTACGATAAGCGATGGCACGGGACCGGCGGCCATGACGATGGTCTCTATGTCGACACGAACCATGGAACACCTCCGGTACGTAGCGGTTAACACGCGGCAGCCCGCCGCATTGAATAGCTATACTACCCAATCTTTCGCCCAGCACACAAAACCAAAATGAGATTTATCGCAGACAAGAAAAAAGCCCCGAGGCAACGCCCCGGGGCTCTTCACAGTTTTGATGGTGGACCTGACAAGATTCGAACTTGTGACCTCCCGGTTATCAGCCGGACGCTCTAACCAACTGAGCTACAGGTCCATCATGGTGGAGGTTAGGGGGATCGAACCCCTGACCTCAGGCTTGCAAAGCCCGCGCTCTCCCAGCTGAGCTAAACCCCCACGGAGACAGTAATAAACACCCCAGCGGCGACTCGGCTCTCGCTGGGGTGTTTATTGCGAAAGAAAGTGGTGGACCTGACAAGATTCGAACTTGTGACCTCCCGGTTATCAGCCGGACGCTCTAACCAACTGAGCTACAGGTCCATCGCGCAAGGGATATATTAGACGAGTCGTTACGCGCACGTCAACAACTTTTTTGAAAATCTTTGAGGGGTGTGTCAGACGGCTGGGCGAGATGGGTTAGGTTTGCTGCTCGGGCAGTCCTGCGCAAGACGAAGGCCACATTAAGTGGCCTTCTTTGCGTGCGGAACTCGCGACAAACCTAACCCATCTCGCCCAGCCGTCTGACACGGGGCTCCAAGCTTGTCAAAAAAGCGGTCGGCACGCAGTGCGCCGACCGCCGATATATGGGGTCTGATATTTTCTACCAGCTAGGGCCTCTTACTCGTCTAGGAGATCCTCTGGCATGTCGTTGCCGTCGCCTAGATCGACAGGGGTTTCTTCGGGGGCGGAGCCGTCTTCTGTGGCTTCGCCTTCGGGCTTCTCCTTGGCGGCCGTCATGCGGGCTACGGCGCAGATGCGGTCGTTGTCGTCGACGGTCATCATCTTGACGCCCTGGGTGGCGCGGCCGGTCTGGCTGATCTCGTCGGTCTTGACGCGAATGACCGTCGCGCCCTCCGTCACGATGAACAGCTCGTGCTGCGGGCCCACCGTCTTCATGGCCGCGAGGTTACCCTTACGCTCGGTCATTTGGATGGTGTAGACGCCCTGGCCGCCGCGATTCTGCTCCGGGTAGTCCGCGACCGGCGTGCGCTTGCCGTAGCCGCGCTCGGTGATGACGAACAGATCGCCGTTGCCGTTAGTGACTTCCATGCCCAGAACGCTCACGCCGTCCTTCATACCGATACCGCGAACGCCGCTGGTATCGCGGCCGGTGGCGCGCACCTGCTCCTCGGAGAACATGATCGCCTTGCCCGCGGTGGTGGCCAGGATAATCTTGTCGCCCTCGCGCACGCGGCGCACGTTCAGCAGCGCGTCGTCGTCACGCAGGTTGATAGCGATCAGGCCGTCGCGACGGCTGCGGTCATATGCGCTCATCACGGTCTTCTTGACCATGCCGCTCTTGGTGGCAAACATCAGATACTCGTCGGCAGGGAACTCGCGGCAGCTGATGACGCTCGCGATCTTCTCGCCCTCCTCGAAGGGCAGCAGGTTGACGATCGCGGTACCGCGCGCCTGGCGCGTACCCACCGGCAGCTCGTGCACCTTCAGGCGATAGACCTTGCCCTTGCTCGAGAAGAACAGCACGTACTCGTGCGTGGACGCGATGAACATCTCGTCGATGACGTCGTCCTCTTTGAGGTTGACGCCCGACACGCCCTTGCCGCCGCGCTTCTGGGCGCGGTAGGCGGCCACCGGGATGCGCTTGACATAGCCGGTGTGGGTAATGGTCACGACCATGTCCTCGTCGGCAATGAGGTCCTCAACGTCCAGGTCCTTCTCGACATGGCTGATCTCGGTGCGGCGCTTATCGCCGAACTTCTTGGAGATCTCGCGCATCTCTTCCTTAATGACGCCCAGGATCTTCTCCTCGTGCGCCAGCAGGTCCTCGTAGTAGGCGATGGCGCGGCGCAAGCCGTCCAGCTCTTCCTGAATCTTGTCGCGCTCCAGGCCGGTCAGGCGGCGCAGCTTCATCTCGAGGATGGCCGTGGTCTGCTCGGGCGTAAAGCCAAAGCGCTCGATCAGGCGGCTGCTGGCCTCGGAGTCGGTCTGCGAGGAGCGGATGATGCTGATGACCTCGTCGATATGGTCAAGGGCCATCAGGTAGCCCTCAAGGATATGCGCGCGGGCCTGGGCCTTCTTAAGGTCGAAGCGGGTGCGGCGGGTGACGACGTCGACCTGGTGGTCGATGTAGTGCTGCAGCATCTCGCGCAGACTCAGGCATTTGGGAACGCCGTTGACAAGCGCCAGGTTGTTGGCGCCAAAGGTCGTCTGCAGCGAGGTGTACTTGTACAGGTTGTTGAGCACGACCTGCGGGATGACGCCCTTCTTGAGTTCGATGACCAGACGGATACCCTTCTGGTTGGACTCATCGCGCATATCCGAGATGCCCTCGATGCGCTTGTCGTTGACGAGCTGGGCGATCTTCTCCTGCAGGGTGCCCTTGTTGACCATGTAGGGGATCTCGGTAAAGACCAGGCGGCTGCGGCCGGTCTTGGTGGACTCCACGTGAGCCTTGGCGCGCACGGTAATGGAGCCGCGGCCGGTCTCGTAGCTCTGCTTAATGCCGGCGCTGCCCATGATGATGGCGCCGGTGGGGAAGTCCGGACCGGGCATGATCTGCATGAGCTCGTCGACAGTGGCGTCGGGATTATCGATCAGGTAGCAGGTTGCCTCGATCGCCTCGGTGAGGTTATGCGGGGCGATATTGGTGGCCATGCCGACGGCGATGCCCTGGCTGCCGTTGACCAGCAGGTTGGGGAAGCGCGCAGGCAGTGCCACGGGCTCGGCGAGCGATTCGTCGTAGTTGGGCTGCCAGTCGACGGTATCCTTCTGCAGGTCACGCAGCAGCTCCATGGCGGGCTTGGCCAGGCGGCTCTCGGTGTAACGCATGGCTGCCGCGCCGTCGCCGTCGATGTTGCCGAAGTTGCCGTGACCGTCGATGAGCGGCGTGCGCATGGAGAACCACTGCGCCAGGCGGACCATGGCCTCGTAGACCGCGGAGTCACCATGCGGATGGTACTTGCCGATAACTTCGCCGACCGTCCAGGCCGACTTCTTGTGTGGGCGGTTGGGGTAGATGCCGCTCTCGTTCATCGCGTACAGAATGCGGCGGTGAACCGGCTTTAAGCCGTCGCGCACGTCCGGCAGGGCGCGCGCCGTGATGACCGACATCGAATACTCGATGAACGACTGTTTCATCTCACGGCCAAACTCCGAAATCTGGAGCTGGCCGCCGTTTATATCCTCGCCGGCCGAGGCGCCACGATCGACTTCGCCAAAGCTCTCCTCGAGCTCACCGTCGTCGTCCTCTTCCTCGTCATCATCGGCATCGGGGTTATAGGCGTCAGGATCGCCGTCCTCGCCCTGCTCAGCACGGGCAAGCAGGCGCTTCAGATCGTCGGGCATGCCGGCATCGCCGGCCTCGCCCATACCCTCGTTATTGTTGATATCGTCTGCCACGTTACCTCCTCATGGTTTGCGTGGTCCATTAGTTCCCTGCCACGGAGACGAATTACCGGGAACACCGGATAACCCTCCTAGGTTTTCCAGGTGCCCCAGGTTGCCCTGAAGGATGAGGGCGCGCGCCTTGCGTGCGGCGCCCAAAATCCTGAAGGGCAAGCTGGGGTGCCTGGGAAAGCTAGGCGTCTAAGAAGCGCGCATCGTGCGCGTGTTTTTCAATGTACTCGCGGCGATAGCCGACCTCGGAACCCATCAGCTCACGCACGGCGCGGTCCGCCACCACGGCGTCCTCGATCGACACGCGCTGCAGGATGCGGGTCTTGGGGTCCATCGTCGTCGAGGCAAGCTGCTTGGGGTCCATCTCGCCCAGACCCTTGTAGCGCTGGACGGTATAGCCCTTGCGCTTCTTGGTGATCTTGCCGTCCTTGGCCTTGCCGTCCTCGTCGTCCTCGTCGGGGTTCAGGCCCAGGCTCTGAATGGTGTCGCGCAGGATCTCGTCTTCGGGCTGGCGGCCGTTGGGATACACGTAGTGGATCTTGTTGCGCACCTTAATACCAAAGATAGGCGGGCAGGCAACATAGACGTAGCCGGCATCGATCAGCGGACGCATGTACTTGTAGAAGAACGTCAGCAGCAGGATGCGGATATGCGCACCGTCGACGTCTGCATCGGTCATGATGATGATCTTGTGGTAGCGCGCCTTGGTGATATCGAAGTCGCCGCCGTCGCCGGCACTCGTCGTGACACCGCAGCCGATCGCGGTAATCAGCGACTGGATGGTGTCGCTCGAGAACGCGCGATGGTCACCAACGCGTTCGACGTTCAGAATCTTGCCGCGCAGGGGCAGAATCGCCTGGATGTCTCGGCGACGGCCGTCCTTGGCCGAACCGCCTGCCGAGTCGCCCTCTACGATGAAGAGCTCGGTCAGCTCGGCATCGCGCACTGAGCAGTCAGCGAGCTTACCGGGCAGGGACGCCGTCTCGAGCAGGCTCTTGCGGCGGGTCGCCTCGCGCGCCTTGCGGGCGGCGTTGCGCGCCTTGCAGGCCTGTTGCGCCTTCTTGACGATCTCGCGGGCGGGCTTGGGATGCTCCTCCAAGTAATCGGCGAGGCCGTCGGTCACGATCTTGAGCGTGAGCGCGCGCATATAGGAGCTACCGAGCTTGGCCTTGGTCTGCCCCTCAAACTGCGGATCGGGCAGCTTGACCGAGATAACGGCCGAAAGGCCCTCGCGCACATCGTCGCCGGTCAGGTTGGCGTCTTTTTCCTTGAGCAGGTTCTGTTTGCGCGCGTAGTCGTTGATCACGCGGGTGAGCGCGGTGCGGAAGCCCTCAAGGTGCATGCCGCCCTCGGGAGTGTAGATGTCGTTGGCAAACGACATGACGTTCTCGCCGTAGCCGCTATTCCACTGCAGGGAAACCTCGACCTCGCCCATCTTGGCCACGGGAGCGTCCGGGTCCGATTTGCCCTCGATGTAGATGGGCTCCTTAAAGGCCTCGGGGACGTCCTTGCCCTCGTTGAGGAACTTGACGAAGTCGATGATGCCGCCCTCGTAGCAAAACTCCTCCACGTGGGGAGTCGCCTCGCGCTCGTCGGTCAGCACGATCTTGAGGTTCTTATTGAGGAACGCTGTCTCCTGCAGACGGTTGTGCAGCGTATCGAAATCGTAGATGCAGGTCTCGAAGATCTCGTCGTCGGGCCAGAAGGTGACGGTGGTGCCCGTCGAATCCGAGGTGCCCACGACCTCCATCTTCTTGACGGTCTTGCCGCGCGAGAACTCCATCTCGTAGGTGTTGCCATCGCGACGAACCTGAACGACCACGCGCTTGGACAGTGCGTTGACGACGGAGATGCCTACGCCGTGCAGGCCGCCCGAGACCTTATAGGCCGAGTTATCGAACTTACCGCCGGCGTGCAAGATCGTCATAACGACCTCGAGCGTCGGGATCTTTTTAACAGGGTGCTCGTCGACGGGGATGCCGCGCCCGTTGTCGACGACCGTGATGGAGTTGTCGGCGTGGACCGTCACCTGGATCTCGGTGCAGAAACCGGCCATGGCCTCGTCGACGGAGTTGTCAACGATCTCCCACACCAGGTGATGCAGACCGCTGGCGCTCGTCGAGCCGATATACATGCCCGGGCGCTTACGAACGGCCTCGAGACCTTCGAGAATCTTAATCTCGCCGCCATCGTAATCGTTTTCGTTTGCCACACGTCCTCCTTCAGTCAAGAAAATGTGTACAGCCTTACTAGTTTATCGTAAAAAAATACCCTCGGGAACGAGGGTATTTGGCTCTACAAGGCCACCAGATGCGATTTAAGGCTCTTTTTTGCTTTGCACGCCCTTGGCCCACTCGGCACTGGCTCTCATGGCATTCTCGAGGGCCTCGCGCAGTTTTTGGTCTTCGATGGGCGCCACTTGGCGCTCGATCTCGGTACGCTCGGCCTCACTTAGGTCGGCGTGCGGGGCCGGCGGTCGCTCGGTCGTCGCCGGGCGCAGGCGCTCCTTGGCGGCGGGCGGCGTGTGACCGGGCGCGGTGGTTTTGAACACCAGGCCGTCCACATGCGCACCGGCGCGCTCCATGCGCGCACGGATGATCTCGCGCAACAGCGTCATTTCCTGCGTCCACGAGGGCGAGTCGAGATACACCAGCAGCTCATTGGACTCGGGCAGGTAGCGCAGCCCCGTCACATGCCGTCCCTCGCGCGTGCCCGAGCACACCGCGTTCCATGCGCGATAGACCGCGCGCGACTCCTCGGCGGCCTCCATCTGCGCACGGCGCTTAGGCGTTGCAGCCGCCAGGATGCGCTGGCGCTCTGCGTTCAAAAATCCACTGAAGGCGACCGTCTCGCTCTCGCGCTCGTAATTAGCACGTCTCACCCATGCTCACCACCTTGGCTCGATCAAGCAGGTCATCGGTAAAGTACCCCAGGTTGGTCGTAGTTATGACCGTCTGGATATCATCGCCGATCAGCCGCAGGAAAGCGCCGCGACGCTCGCCGTCGAGCTCGCTCATCACGTCGTCCAAAAGCAGCAGCGGGGCGGTGCCCAGGACATCGCGAGCCACGGCCACCTCGGCCACCTTCCAGGACAGTACCAGCGTGCGCTGCTGTCCTTGGCTGGCAAATGAACGGGCGGAGCGACCCGCCACGGTGAACTCGATCTCGTCGCGATGCGGTCCCACCAACGTCACGCCGCGGCGAATTTCCTCGTCGGCATGCTCGTCAAGGGCGGCCAGCATGCGCTCGTACGCCCAACCCTTCAGCTCTTCGCGATCCTCGACCTGGGGCAAAGCCCCCAGCGTGGACGCATAGGTCACGTTGGCGGCCTCACCTGACGCTACTTGCCCGTAGACAGTGTGCACATGGCCCGCCAGCCGGTCGAGCAGAGCCAACCGGTGCACGAGCAGGGCCGAGCCCGCGCGGGCAATCGAATCGTTCCACGCGCCGAGCATCTCGCGGCAGCACCAGGTCTCCTTGAGCAAGGCGTTACGCTGGGTCACGCAGCGCCCATAGGTGCTCGCAAGATCGGCATAGCGTGCGCTCAGTTGCATGCCAAAGTCATCGAGGGCGGCGCGGCGCACACTGGCGCCACGCTTAACCATGTCCAGATGGTCGGGGCAAAACAGCACGCTCGGAAGAACCCCGCGCACACCGGCGGCAGAGCATCTCTTGCCGTTGCGGCTAAACGAGCGCTTACCGTCCTCCGCGCTCAATCCCATATCAAGCACGCGGCCGTCGCCCTCGAGCCTCAGCTCGATCTTGCACGAGCCCACGCCGTCATGGACGAGCTCGGCTGCGGTCGGATGCCTAAACGAGGCGCCGCTCGTCAGCAGCTGCAGCGCCTCTATGAGATTGGTCTTTCCCGCCGCGTTGGGTCCCGCAAGTATCGTCACGCCCTCGTCCAGGGCAAGGTGATAGCTATCGAAGCTGCGGTAGTGCGCGACGGAAAGATCGCGGGCGAACATGGTCATGGCGCAGCGCTAGATGCGGACCGGCATGACCAGGTACAGGTAGTTGATCTTGTCGTAGGACTTAAAGATGCCCGCCTGCGAGTAGCTCTTGAGCTCCAGCGTGATCTCCTTCTCCTTGGACAGGGCATTGAGGCAGCCGAAGATGTAGTGGTAGTTGAAGGCGATGGTACCCGACTCGCCCTCGGCCTCGACATCGATCGTCTCCTGCGCAAGGTCCTGGTCATTGGAAATGGAGGACAGGCCCATCTGCCCGTTCTCGACATCGATCTCGAACTTGACGGCGGGGTTGGCGCTCGCGATAACGGCCACGCGCTTGAGGGCGGCGTTAAAGGCGGCGACGTCGATCTTGACGCTCGTCACGCACGAATCGGGGATGAGCTGCTTGTAGTTGGGGTACACGCCCTCGATGCGACGCGACACGTAGGTGGTGTTGCCGGCCTCGAAGACGACCTGGGTGTCGGTAGCCCCGATCATGATGGTCGCTTGGCTGGCCATGATGTTCAGCGCGTCGTTAAAGGCGTCAGCCGGAACGTTGAGCTCAAAGGAGCCCTCGAGGGTCGAGGTCTCGACCTGCGTGTCGCACACGGCCAAGCGGAAGGAATCGGTCGCCACCAGGCGTACGGTGTTGTTCTCGACCTTCATGTGCACGCCGCCCAGGATGGGGCGAGCCTTGTCGGTCGAGGTGACGCGCCACACGCGGCCGACCATTTCGGACAAGACATCGGTCGGCAGCTCCACGGCACTCTCGATGGCATAGGCCGGAAACTCGGGGAAGTCATTGGCATCGAGCGTGTTCAGGCGGAAAGAGCTCTTCTCGCAACCAATCAGCACCTGGCGCTCGGACAGCTCAAAGGTGACCGGGGCATCGGGGAGGGTCTTGGTGATATTGGAGAGCATCTTACAGGGAATAACCATCTCGCCCTCTTCTTCGACATGCGCCGCGATGCGATGACGGATCGAGATGGTGTAGTTAGAGGTCTGGAATTCCAAGATGCCGTCTTGGGCCTTAACGAGCACGCCCGACAGGATGGGGAGGGTGGATGCCGAAGCGACACCCTTCATAACGACGCCGATGGCTTGTGTAAGCGAGCTCTGGCTGACGGTGAACTTCATCTTTTAATACCTTTCTATAGATATAAATATCTTAATAATAGTAATAGCACTGACGAAACTGTTGATTACTCCCAAAGACGCAGGTCAGACCCAGAAAGAGAATCGACAGCAACCTGTGTGCAACAGGGGTGGTTTTCCACGTTCAAAACCTGCGCAAAACTTTTCATCACCGCGGGTTGGGTTTTAGACACCTTATGCCCGTGGTTTCGACAAGTTTTCAACAGGTGTCTCTATTTCCCTACGAGCGCAGTGTAATTTTATCGCGCAGCGACTTGAGGTCTTCGGTGACGGTGCGGTCTTCCTGGATCATCTTCTGGACCTTTTTGTAGCTCGTGCTGACGGTCGAGTGGTTGCGGTTGCCAAATTCGGCGCCCACCGCCGTGGTCGTCATCTCGCACATCTCGATGGCCAGATAGATGGCAATATGGCGTGCTTTGGCGATATTGGCGTTGCGGCGCGGGCCGATGAGCTCCTCGTGCGTCACGCCGTACTGCTCTTCGATGACGGACTGAACCGTCTGGACGTTGATCTTTTTGGCCGATGTGTCGAAGTACTGGCTGGCGATGGCGTCGATATCGTCAAAGGTGAGCTCCCCGCCCTCGCGCTCGCGGTCGCCCGCCTCGCCGGCGCAGCGCTCGCAAAAGCTCTCGAGTTCGCGGATGTTGGTGCCCGAGACCTCGGCCATGTGTTTAAAGTGGTCGTCGGTCAGGTGCCCGCTGTCGCCCCCATAGGCCGCCAGCAGCGAGTCGTCGCCTGCCTCGGGAGCGGCGACGATGGTGTTCTCGTAATAGCGCTGCAAGATCTTGTATTTCATCTCGTAGCTGGGCTCTGCGACCAGGCAGAGCATGCCGGCGTTGAAGCGGCTGGTCAGACGCTCGTCCATGCTCAGGTCCTTGGGGGCGCGGTCTGCCGCGATGACGACCTTCTTGTTGTTGCGGATGAACTCGTCCATGAGCTGGAAAAAGTAGTCCACGCTCGCGCGCTTGCCGATGATGTTTTGGATGTCATCGATGATGAGCACGTCCACGCCGTGGTATGCCTGCATGATAGGGGCGTTGCTCTTCTTTTGGCGGTCGAACTCGGTCATCAGGTCGTCCAGATATGCCTGGGAGTTGGCATACTTGACCTTGATCTCGGGCGACTTCTCGGCGAGCTCGTTTTTGATGGCAAGCAGCAGGTGCGTCTTGCCCAGGCCCGATTTGCCGTAGATGAACAGTGATGTGCACGTGCCGCGCTCGTCCGCGAGGGCGGCAAACTTGAGTGCCGAGCGATAGGCATGGCTGTTCTCGGGGCCGTAGACAAAGTTCTCAAAGGTAAATTTTGAGTTCGCGGCGAGTGGGGCTCCATCCGTATTCTGCTCGGCCGGCACGGTCGGTGCCGGCATGGGTGAAGCGGGGGTCGCGGCTTGCGTGGACTTAGTCGGCGCCCCGCCCTTCATCTGGTTCATCATGCGACGAAAATCATCGGCCGAGAGCGTGTTCTTGATTGCAATGCCCGAATCCGCGCCCGCCGCTGCGTCATGAGCGATGGGCATGTGCGTGACGGGTGCGTTCGTTGACGTCGCAGCGGCGGTCGGCAACGGTGCCATGGTTTCACGGGAAACATCGCTGTGCTGGTGCTCGATTGTCGGCACGTCGCCTGCGGAGGCTGGCGCCGCAGGGGAAGCAGCGGGAGCCGTGGCGGGCACCGTCGCGGCAGCAGATTCGGCCGTTGCGCCTTGCGGTGCCACGATGTCGAGCGCGATCGGAGCAAAGGCGATTTCTTCCAGATAGGCCTCAATAGTCGGCTGATGCTTTTTGAGCTGCGCGATGGCAAAGCGCGAGGGGGCCTCGATCGTGAGCGTATCTTCGGTCAGGCTTATGGCGCGCGATTGCCCCAGCATGTTGATGAGGCGTGCATCTTGGCCGTCGCGCTGGCAAAAGGCGATGGCATCCCCCAGGATGATGCTTGCTTCCTCGTCCACTGTCTCTCCCGTTCTTTAGCTCTGAGCTCGCACGCGAGCGGCGCCGAGTTCGGTCAGATGGTATTTCTGGCCATGCTTGATGACCAAGCCGGCCTGCGCCAAGTCATTGAGCGTGCGTGACCAAGTGGGGGCCGAGTTTCCAAACGCCCTCGCCAGATCGGTTGCACCGCACGCTTGATTTTGCGCCAGATAGCCCAGCGCGGCGTTGCCGCGATCGCTTACGAACACGTCCGGCTGTGGCTGCGCATACTGATTTGCTGCATTAGGATACATCATTTGAGCTGCTGATTGTTGAGAACTCTGCATCGGCGACATTTGCTGTTGAAAACTTTGAGGCCACTGTTGGTAAGGCTGCGGAGTCATCTGCTGGGCCCAGGGGTTGTACTGCTGCTGCGGCATCTGCTGGTACGGCTGCTGATATCCCTGCTGGTACTGCTGTGGGAACTGCTGGCCATACCCCAGTGGCGGCATCTGCTGATATGGAAATCCCTGTTGGTACGGCTGATATCCCATTTGCTGGCCACCCGGTGCCCCCGTCGCCTGCTGCATTGCTGCTGCATCCTGATCCGCCAGCGGCATGGCCTCTGGCACGTTTGGCGGCATCGACATCGACGCCGCCTGGGACTCTTGTGTAGGAAGCATTCCGGGCTGCTGCATCTGTCCCACGCGGGGCTGCATCTGTTGCGTTGCCATGGGCTGCTGCGCAAAAGCTCCCGGCAGGGGATATGCGGGCTGCTCCGTCTCGGGCCGCACGGCAGCACCGCGCCCGCCGGCGCGTTCGATTTCCTGCACGCGTTTAGGATCCAGGCTTACCGTAACCACGGTGCCGTTGCCCATGTTGTCCTCGATGGACACGGCCCCGCCGGCGTTTTCCAAATACTCCTGCACCATGGGAAACCCTGCTCCGGTTCCACGGATATAGCGCTTCATCTTGCTGTTTGCGCTGGTAACGCCAAAGTCGAAAGCGCGCTCCTTGTCGTCGATGCCGGGTCCTTGATCAGCAAAGCGGATGGTGTCTCCGCCGTCCAGAATCGAGATGATGGGCTCGGCAAAGTGCGCGTGGATAAAGTTTTCGACAATCTCGCGGATGACCATGAGCGAGATATGGCCACCTTGTTCTTTCATGCACTGGTAGACGGTGTTGGTCGTCTCTTCCAAATACGTGCGGACATCTTGCGGATCAATGACGATCACACGCGGTGTCGACAGCATGTCGTCATAGACGGCGATGCGCGCGGCGTACATGACTTTTGGCGCCTGCGTGGTCGTCTGCTCGCCTTCCTCACGCTCTTCGCGCACGCCGGTGATGTGCTCGTTGTCGGGTGCCGGGTCTCCGGAATCGACCATGGTGTAAAAGTCGTCAGACATGCCGCTCGCAATCTTTCAAAAGGTTTCGAACAAATAGTAGCTCACCGTGCAATGTTTCTCATCTTTCGACAACTTTTCAAAACCTGTTGAAAACTTTGGAAAACGGACGAAAAGTTCTCAACATTGCCAACATGACCTGTTGAAAACTCGATGAAATATCGTGAAAAGTTGCCATGCACCGCTAAATCGAGCTCGGCTTATGGGGGAACCGTGTGAACTGCGCAA
The DNA here is from genome assembly GCF_003475665.1 of Collinsella sp. AF29-7AC. Lineage (NCBI taxonomy): Bacteria > Bacillati > Actinomycetota > Coriobacteriia > Coriobacteriales > Coriobacteriaceae > Collinsella > Collinsella sp. AF29-7AC. The sequence continues at coordinate 20,178 of NZ_QRQX01000016.1, read as the reverse complement.
CCTTTTACCTTTGATTTCTTGACATTTGAACATTGATTTCCCTACAATCTTCAAGCTCACGTGTCTATATCTGCGTCCGCGCCCCCGCGGACACTCGAAATGCAGCAGGAGGAACTTAAGATGAAGCGTACGTATCAGCCTAATAAGCGTAAGCGTGCCAAGACCCATGGCTTCCGTGCCCGTATGGCCACTAAGGGTGGTCGTGCCGTGCTCGCCCGTCGTCGCGCCAAGGGCCGCAAGCGTCTCACTGTCTAGCAGCGATACACACATCTCGCATGAAGACTATTAAGTCTCGGCAAGGTTTCGAGCATGTGTTCAGTCAGGGGCGTCGTTTCAATCACCCTCTGATTCGAATGACCATATGTGAATCGGTTGGCGAAGGCGACTCCGGAAGGGTCGCCTTCGTTGGTGCTAAACGGCTCGGTTGTGCTGTCGTGCGCAACCGTTCTAAGCGTGTGATGCGCGAGGCCGCCCGCAGCTGTGGATTTCCCGTTGCGGGTTATGACATCATCTTGTTCGCAACTCCCAAGACGAGGGTTTCTTCGCCTCAGGAGATGGACAATGCATTGCGTTCGCTTATGAAACGCGCCGGCGTTGCCGGGGAGGAGCGATGAGCAATCACGTTTTGCGACGTGTTGCCATCGCTCCTATTCGCATATATCAACAGGTTATTTCGCCCTTATTGCCTGACGCCTGCATTTATTACCCAACGTGCTCGCAATACGCCGTCCAGGCGATTGAGAAGTACGGTGTTTTGAGAGGCTGCTGGCTTGCCGTGAGGCGCATCGCTCGCTGCAATCCCCTGCACGTCGGCGGTTATGACCCTGTGCCCTAGTGGGCACTCGCTATCGGAGGAAAACTTACATGTGGGATTGGATCGTTAACATCCTTTTCGAGCTGCTCAAGCTCATCCAGACCTTTGCGGTCGACTGGGGCCTGTCCATCATCATCCTGGTGGTCATCATCCGTCTGCTACTGACGCCGCTTATGCTCAAGTCGACTAAGTCGACGGCACGCATGCAGGTGCTGCAGCCCAAGATGCTCGAGATCCAGGAGCGCTATGCCGACGATCCCCAGCGTCAGGCCGAGGAAATGCAGAAGTTCTACAGCGAGAACAAGTTCAACCCGATGGCTGGTTGTCTGCCGCTGTTGATTCAGATGCCTGTCCTGTTCGCCCTATTTACGCTGCTGCGTAACCTGCCGGACTACTTTAACGACGGCGCGTTCTCGTTCTTTAATATTCTGCCCGACCTGACCACCACGCCGAGTGCCTCCTTTGCCGATGGCTTTATGGTCGCGCTGCCTGCGCTGGTCTGCCTGATCCTGTTCGCTGTCCTGACCCTGATTCCGCAGCTCTATATGTCGCGCAACCAGACCGGCCAGCAGGCTCAGAGCATGCGTATGATGGCCGTTGTCATGACGGTCATGATGCTTTGGATGGGCTGGAGCCTTCCCGTTGGTGTTCTGCTGTACTACGACGTCTCGTCTGCTTGGCAGGTTATCCAGCAGATTTTTGTGACGCAGAAGGTCATCGACAAGGCGAAGGCCGATGAGGAGGAGCGCCTTAAGAACGCGCCGCTGCAGGTTGAGGTCACTCGTCGCGAGAAGAAGCCGCGCCCGCACAAGAAGAAGTAGCGGGATATCAATCTTATTTAGGTACCTAACTTTTGGAGTACGTTATGTCTGAAGAGATCATCGAGGATATGCTTGAGGAGGTTGCCCCGCAGGTCGCGGGCGATTATCCCGAGATTGCACAGCGCTACAAGGCCGGTGAAGAGCTGACCGACGAGGAGCTCGACACCATTGCCGATGTCGCGATTTCCATCCTGCGTTCCATCCTTTCGCACTTCGATGCCGCCAACTCTCCTATCGATGAGTATGAGGGCGACGAGGGTGAGCTGATTCTGGATGTAACGGCTCCCGACCTTGCTGTTCTCATTGGCCGTCATGGTCGCACCCTTGATGCCCTTCAGGTTATGTTCTCTTTGCTAGTGAGCCGCAAGCTTGGCTTTAGGTATCCGGTTGTAGTGGACGTCGAGGGATACAAGAGCCGCCGTCAGGACAAGGTTGCCTCCATGGCTCAGTCTGCAGCCGAGCGTGCCATCCGCACTCATAAGAGTGTTTCGCTTCCGCCCATGAATGCCTACGAGCGCCGACTGGTTCACATTGCACTTCGTGGCAATGACGCCGTCGATACTCATTCTGAGGGTTCTGACCCCGATCGCCATGTGGTGATTGTTGCTCGATAATCTACTCGAGCTTATGCTAAGGGGACGTGGTTTCCACGTCCCCTTTTTTTGTCAAAAGTTCTCGATACACTGATTTTTGTCAGAAAGGAGCTTTCGTTGTTAGTACTTACTGATCAGCAGGCTGACGAGATGTTGAGTCGTCTAACTTCCTATTGCAAAGAGTATTCCTTGAGCGTAACTGATGTTGAGCTGAGGAAATGTATTCAGCATTTGGATTTGGTTCTGGAAACAAATAAGACAACCAATCTCACCCGTATTCTTAACATAGAAGATGCTGCGGTACTACATATCCTCGACTCTCTTGTTTTGCTCCCTTATATCAATAAGGCTCCTGAGGGAGCTTTGCTCGATATGGGAACAGGTGCGGGCTTCCCTGGTATTCCTTTAACCATAACCACGCATCGTAAAGCTACTTATATTGACTCCGTTCGCAAGAAGGTTGATGCTGTCAATTCTTTTGTTCATGATCTTGGATTGAAACATGCTCATGCGGTTCATGATCGCCTTGAAGAATATGCTCGAAGCCATAAGAAGCAGTTCTCTGTCGTAACTGCCCGCGCACTGGCTCCACTACCGATTCTTGTTGAGTATGCAGCTCCGTTCCTCAAGGATGGAGGGCTATTTGTTATCACCAAGGGTAATCCTTCGGATGAGGAGCGTGCTTCTGGCATGTCAGCAGCTAGGATTTGCGGCTTCACTTTGCTTCTGAATGACGCAACCGATTTGCCTGAGGGCTTGGGCCACAGGGAGTTCATTGTTCTTAAAAAGAGTCATCCAGCATCCGTTTCATTGCCTCGTGCAAATGGCATGGCAAAGAAGAATCCGCTTGCCTAGATGTTTCACGTGAAACATAATGGATACTAACAACTTGCAGTGTTTCACGTGAAACATGGCGGTTGATATCGAATCGGAATGTTTCACGTGAAACATCCTCCGTTTGACAGCTTTAATACACACCAGGAGGGACCGTGGGATTTCGCGACGTTAAGCGTTCTAAGAGCGCAAAAGACACGCGTATCATTGCAATCATCAATCAAAAAGGCGGCGTCGGTAAGTCAACGACGGCTGTAAACCTTGCAGCAGCACTGGGTGAGCAGGGTCGTAAGACCCTGATTGTCGATTTTGATCCGCAGGGAAACAGCACCAGTGGATTTGGAATTGAAAAAGAAGACCTTGATCACTGCATCTATGATGCATTGTTGAATGATGCGCCGGCAGAATCGCTTGTTCTTGATACAAATTGCAAAAAGGTATTCGTAATTCCAGCTACGATTCAGCTTGCAGGTGCCGAAATTGAGCTCGTAAGCGCAATTGCTCGTGAAACCCGCCTCAAAGATTTGCTTGAGCCGATTCAGGACGAGTTCGATTTTATTTTCATTGACTGTCCTCCTTCGCTCGGCCTGCTTACTATCAATGCCTTGACCGCAGCAGATAGCGTTTTGATTCCAATCCAGTGTGAGTATTACGCACTCGAGGGCGTTACGAAGCTGCTTGAGTCAATGAAGATGGTCAAATCACGTCTGAATAAGGGCTTAGACACCTATGGCGTGCTTATGACCATGTATGACTCACGTACTTCTTTGTCGAATCAGGTTGTTGAGGAAGTTCAATCGTACTTTGGTGATAAGGCGTTTAAGACGCTGATTCCCCGTACGGTTAAAATCTCTGAAGCTCCGTCTTTTGGAGAACCGGTAATTACCTATGCACCTCAAAATAAGGGTGCAAAAGCGTATATGAACCTTGCAAAAGAGGTGATCAAGCGTGCCTAGTGCAAAGAAACGTGGTGGATTGGGACGCGGACTCAATGCTTTGGTCTCAGAGGCTGAGTATGAGACCGGTGGTTCTGCTGCATCTGCTTCAAATGCCGCATCTGAAACAAAACTACCTATTGAGGATATCGTTCCCAACCCTAATCAACCGCGAATTCACTTTAATGAAACTGAACTTCGCGAGTTGAGCGAGTCAATCCAAGAACATGGCGTTCTGCAGCCGCTCTTGGTTCGCAAGCATGGAAACGGCTATGAGATCATCGCTGGTGAGCGTCGTTACCAGGCGTCAAAGCTTGCTGGTCTTGAGGAACTGCCTGTCATCATTAAAGATGTTAATGATGAAGAGATGCTGGCTCTTGCTCTTATCGAAAACCTTCAGCGTTCTGATTTGAATCCCGTCGAAGAGGCTAAGGGCTATCGCCAGCTCATCGAAGCTAGCGGTATGACCCAGGAGGCATTGTCGAAGGCCGTAAGCAAGTCACGCTCTGCAATTACAAACTCGCTGCGCCTTCTCGATCTCCCCGAAGTAGTTCAGCAGATGATTTTTGAGGGTAAACTTACTGCTGGTCACGCACGTGCGATTCTTGCAGTTCCCTATGAGGATGCTCGAATTCGACTTGCAGAGAAGGTTGTTGCGGAGGGCCTTTCCGTAAGAGCGACAGAAAATCTTGCTCCATTGTTTTCTGCCGGAGAGACACCTAAGACGCCGCGGCCCGCAACGCCGCAGTCTTTTAAAAAGGCTGCGCGTGTACTTCGTCAGGTATTTAATACCAACGTGCGTGTGAAGAGCTCGCGTGGAAAGAATAAGATTGAGATTGAGTTTAAGGACGAGGAAGAGCTCTCTCGTATTCTTGGTGAAATGATTCAGTTTAATCAAGGAGGCCAAGATGAGGAATAAGATTTTTACTGCGATTGCATTGGTGACGACTGTCGCGGCTGGTGCCTTTGCTGGCTATAAGATCGCGACAGACGATGAACTTCGAGGTCGTTTGCTTCGTGGAGCGCAAGATATCGTTGATACATCCAAGAAGAAAATGGATGTTATGACAGAAGATGTTGCCATGCGCACTGCTCAGGTAACGAAAAATCCTAAGATTAATCAAGGTTGGGTTAGCAACCAATGGGAAAATGTAGGCTATTAGGTACCTAATAATTACTTTGCATATTTTGAGGGGCCCTTGTCTGATTCATGAGACATGGGCCCCTTATTTTGTCCGTAAAAAATGGGAAAGGTAGCAGCTGGTCCAAAATTGAGGTCAATAAATGAAACGGCCCCGGTTGCATATCCTGCAACCGGGGCCGTTCGACGTTTCACATGAAACGTTTTGGAGTGCGACTCCCCTATGCGTTCTTCTGAACTTTGAAGCGCTGTTTCAGCTGTCCGCAAGCGGCGTCAATATCGTTACCACGGGAGTTACGAATCGTGGTCTCGATGCCACGGGACTCAAGACGACGCTGAAGATCCTCAACCTTATGAATCGGCGACGGCTTGAGCGGGCTGCCCTCGATGTCGTTAAGTTGAATCAGGTTAACGTGGCACAGCGTTCCCTCGCAGAAGTCGCAGAGTGCCTGCATCTCGGGATTCGTATCGTTGACGCCTTCGATCATGGCATACTCATAGGTCGGGCGGCGGCCAGTCTTCTCGGTGTAGAGCTGAAGCGCTTCGTGAAGGCGAAGCAGCGTGTACTTCTTGACACCGGGCATGAGCTTATTGCGCGTCGACTGGATGGCGGAATGCAGGGAAACGGCAAGCGTGAACTGCTCGGGGATATCGGCAAATTTGCGAATACCGGGAATAACGCCGCTGGTAGAGACGGTGAGGTGACGAGCGCCGATACCGATGCCATCGGGGTCGTTGAGGATACGCAGTGCCTTGAGAACCTCGTCGTAGTTGGCAAACGGCTCGCCCTGGCCCATGAAGACAACGCTTGTGGCACGCTCGCCAAAGTCGTTGGATACATGAAGCACCTGGTCGACGATCTCTTGAGCGGTCAGAGAGCGCTTGAGGCCGTTGAGACCGGTAGCGCAAAAGGCGCAGCCCATGCCGCAGCCTGCCTGGGTGGAAACGCAGACGGAAAGCTTGTTGCGACGGGGCATGCCGACAGTCTCGACGGAAATGCCATCGTGGTACTCGAGCAGATACTTGCGCGAGCCATCTTTGGAAACCTGCTTGGTGAGTTCAGTCGGCGTATCAAAGGCAAAAGCCTCTTTAAGCTGCTCACGGAAAGCCTTGGGAAGATTGGTCATATCGTCAAACGAACAAACGTTCTTCTCAAAGACCCATTCGATGAGCTGCTTCGCGCGGAAGGCGGGCTGGCCAAGTTCGGCCACGAGCTCGCGAATATCGTTTTGGCTCAAGTCGCGAATGTCCTGAGATTTAGTCCTGGGATTCATGGAAGCCTTTCGATTTTGGGGAAACGTAGAGGGTATCGCTACAATATGGTATCAGCTGCAGAAATTATAGAGGAGGAGTCTGCCCATGCCGGGTAAAAGCCTAGAGAACATGCACGTAGCGGTCTTGGCGGGCGGTCATTCCGCCGAGCGCGAGATCTCGCTCGATTCGGGAAAGAACGTTGTGGTGGCACTGAAGGAAGCCGGCTACACCTCGGTGGAGCTGCTTGACACGGCCGCTGATGACTTTATGGTAACCATGGCGACCGGCGGATTCGATGTGGCATTTATCGCCATGCACGGCGCCGGCGGTGAGGATGGCGCCATGCAGGGTGCCATGGAGACCCTGGGTATCCCCTACACGGCCTCGGGCGTACTTGCCAGCGCCTGCGGTGCCGACAAGGAGGTCTCTAAGCTCCTATACGCCAAGGCGGGCATTCCCATTGCCCCCGGCCTTGCGCTCGAGGTGGGCGATGAAGTCGATATCGATCATATCGTCGAGGTTTGTGGCGAGCGCTGCTTTGTGAAGCCGGCCGTCAACGGTTCCAGCTATGGCATTTCCCTGGTCCATGAGCCCTCCGAGCTGCCCGCGGCAATCGCCAAGGCGTTTGAGTACGGTGACAAAGTGCTGGTCGAGAAGTGCATCGAGGGTACCGAGATCACCGTCGGCGTATACGGCGAAGATGACGTGCGCGCCCTGCCGATTGTCGAGATTCGTAAGCCCGAGGACTGCGAGTTCTACGATCTGGACGTGAAGTATGTCGACCCTACGGATATCCATCGCATTCCGGCGCAGATTTCACCCGAGAATTACGCTCGCGCTCAGGAACTTGCCTGTGCCGCTCACAAGGCCCTCGGTTGCCTGGGTATCTCGCGCAGCGACTTTATTGTGAGCGAGGACGGCCCCGTTATCCTCGAGACCAATACCATTCCCGGCATGACCGATACGTCGCTGTATCCGGATGAGATCCGCCACACCGACGACATGACGTTCCCGCAGGTCTGTGACAGCCTGATCCGTATGGGCCTTCGTCGAGCGGGCATTGCATGCTAATCGAGGACGCGGTTTCGTCAGGAACGCCGCAGTTTGTCATCGACTCCTATGCCACGCTTGCCGACCGCGCCAAAACGCAGTCCTTCGGCCTTATCGAGGAAGATGTGATTGTCCTCGATACCGAGACCACGGGTCTTTCGGTGCAGGACAATGAACTGATCGAGATCTCGGCGGCCCGTCTTTCGGGCCGCGAGGTCATCGACCGCTTCGATACCTTCGTGCATCCCAAGCAGCTGATTCCCGCCGAGATTACCGAGCTCACGAGCATTACAAATGCCGATGTGGCAGATGCCCCGTCGGCGGTTGAGGCCGTCGCCGCTCTCGCCGATTTTGTCGGTGGCTGCCCGGTGATCGCACATAACGCCACGTTCGACCGCTCGTTTATCGAGTCGGTCAAAGGCGGCGTCAACGTGAGTGATATTTGGATCGATTCGCTGGCGCTGTCGCGCATCGCGCTTCCGCGCCTGGCCTCTCACAAGCTGTCTTTTATGGCCGATCTGTTTGGCTGCGACTCGGTATCACACCGTGCCAATGCCGACGTCGACGCCCTGTGTGGCGTATGGCGCGTGTTGCTCGTGGCGCTCACCGACTTGCCCCAGGGCCTCATGGCGCGCCTAGCCGACATGCATCCGGACGTGCCTTGGTCCTATCGTCCTATCTTCTCGTTCTTGGCAGGGCAGAACCCTGGTTCTATCTTCTCTCTCAGCGCCGCTCGTGCTGACGTTCTCAAGGCCGATCGCGCCGACGATCGGGTGGACGCCGATGAACTGCCGGTACTCAAGATGCCGAGTCGTGAGGAGATTGAGGCAGACTATGCGCCAGGTGGTCTGGTCAATCGCATGTATCCCACCTACGAGCCGCGTGATGAGCAGATCGCGATGGCGCTCGAGGTCCGCGATGCGCTGGTCACGGGCACTCATCGAGTAATTGAGGCAGGCACAGGCGTCGGCAAATCGATGGCCTATCTGGTGCCTTTTGCCGAGGCAGCGCGCCGTAACAACATCACGGTTGGTATTGCGACCAAATCGAACAATCTTGCCGACCAGCTCATGTACCATGAGCTGCCAAAACTTGCCGAGCAACTGGACGGTGGTCTGTCGTTTTGCGCGCTCAAGGGGTATGACCACTATCCGTGCCTGCGCAAGCTTGAGCGCATGAGTCGCGGCCAGGTCGAGATTACCACCAAGCGCGATCCGGCGGATACGCTCACGGCGGTCGCGGTCATTATGGCGTACGTCTGCCAATCGGCCGATGGCGACCTCGACTCGCTCGGCATTCGGTGGCGCAGCGTCAACCGTCCCGACTTTACGACGGCCTCGCGCGAGTGTGCTCGTCGCCTCTGCCCGTTTTTCCCTGATAAATGTTTGGTCCACGGTGCTCGCCGTCGTGCGGCGCATGCCGATGTGGTGGTCACCAACCATTCCCTGCTGTTCCGTAACGTCGCGGCCGAGGGCAGGATTTTGCCTCCGATTCGTCATTGGGTAATCGACGAGGCCCATTCCATCGAGCGCGAGGCGCGCCGTCAGTGGGCGCGCGTGGTGTCGGCGGACGAATCACGCGTCCTGTTCGAGCGCCTGGGTGGCTCGAGCACCGGAGCACTAAGCCAGGTTTCCCGTGATTTGGCAACCTCCGAGGGCTCTACGCTCTATCTGGGCCTTACTGCCAAGGCGACGTCGACGGTTGCCCGCGCGAGCATGGCAATCGCCGACGTGTTCGATGGCGTTCGCGAGCTCGGCCGCCGTGCGCGTGGGGGTTATGACAATGCCAATCTATGGATTGGCCCCGAGCTGCGCGAATCAGACGACTGGCATGATTTCTTACAGTCGGCCTACACTGGCATCGACGCATTGGAACAAGCTGACAAGAGCGTCGACGCGCTGGTGCAAGCCGTCGCCGCCGACAAGCCCGAGGTTGTTGTCGACCTGGGTGATATCTCGCGCCGCCTGCACGAGCTGGCCGAGAACCTCAAACTCATCATTGATGGCACCGATGAACACTACGTGTACTCGCTGCAGGTCAATCGCAGACTTCGTGCCGGCGGAGAGTCGATGACCGCAGAGCGCATCGACATTGGCGAGGCTTTGGCAACCGAGTGGCTACCCGAGGTTCACACGGCTATCTTTGCCTCGGCGACCATGACGGTGTCCAAAAGCTTTGAGCACTTTAACCATGCGGTCGGCCTTGATCGCATCGGTGCTTCAACGTCGTCATCGCTGCACTTGGATTCGAGCTACGACTTCGATTCGAACATGGCTGTAGTCGTTGCGGGCGATATCCCCGATCCACGCGACCGCGAAGGCTATCTTTCGGCGCTCGAGCGTGTGCTGGTCGACGCTCATCTTGCCATGGGCGGATCGGTGCTCACGTTGTTCACCAATCGGCGCGACATGGAGGACCTATACGCCCGCGTTGAGCCCAAGATGGCCCGTGCGGGTCTGGAGCTCAACTGCCAGCAGCGCAACTCATCTCCTCGTCGCCTGCGCGACCGGTTTATCAACGAACCGACCTCGTCGCTTTTTGCGCTCAAGGCCTTCTGGGAGGGGTTTGATGCCAGCGGCGAGACGCTGCGCTGCGTCATCATTCCCAAGTTGCCGTTCTCGAGCCCCACGGACCCGCTCTCGTGCGAGCGCAACCTGCGCGAAGACCGCGCATGGGCGCGCTATTCGCTGCCCGAGGCGGTGCTCGAGGTTAAGCAGGCCGCGGGGCGTTTGATTCGCTCGTCGACCGATAGCGGTGTGCTGATCTTGGCGGATCCTCGCCTGGTGACGAAGGGCTATGGCAAGAAGTTCTTAACGTCGCTGCCCACGAGCTCCTACCAGCGCATCGAATCGGCGCAGATCGGACACTATCTACAGCTGTGGCGTGCACGCCACGAGCGGCGGCGCTAAAGCGGACAGACGAGGGCTTTTGCCATATCGCACAGACGCTTTGACAGGGCGGGGTCATCCAAGATGCGGATGGCTCCGCCCGCTGCGATTATCTGGCTCAGTAGCCAACGTTCGGAGCCGTAATGCACGGTTACCGTTGCCATGTCTGCCCCGCTACGCTCGATGAGGGTGATGCCGGCCCAGTCCAGATGCTCCGCCATATCGAGTGGCATCAAGAGCTTTGCGCTACGCTGCGTTCGGGCAAGGGAATCGTGGAGGGATGCAACGTCCGGTGCGTGAGGCACGACGGAGTCTTCCGTCAAGGTGAGTCCCTCGATTTTATCCATGCGATAGGTGCGCTGCCCATCGACCGCGATGTCCCAGGCAATCAGGTATGTTTGGTCGCCGTTTGCCGTAATGCGCAAGGGGTCGACCAGACGCTCGCGTGGCCGTGCATCGTCCATCGAGCGATATGAGATGCGGCAGCGAACGCCGTCCTGAATGGCGCAGCTCAGCTGCTGCCAGTGCGACCCGTGGTTGACGGTGTCAAAGACGCGCTGGTTATAGCCGAGCTCTTCGGGTAGAAGAGCATGTCGAATTCGAGCCGCCGCCTGGGGCTCGATCCCCAACGATTCAAGTTCATGGTTGAGCACAGCGCCTTCGGCGGCACTCAGGCGCAGCGGTAGCACACGCCCGGCGTCACCGGTGAGGACCACACGCTCGCCGTGGCATTCGCAGATGATGCGCACGCCCGATTCTCGGTCCGCGAGCGTCGAGACGATCTCGAGAATCTCGTCGAGCGACACCCCCGTGATGTCAAAGCGACTGCAAATCTCGGTTCGTGTCATGCCGCTCTCGCCGGCGGCGTAGAGGGCCTCCATGATGTCGATGGCGCGCGAGAGTCTCTGCTCGCTGGTGAGTTTACGCACGGGCATGCTCGTGCACCGTCCTTTCAATGAGGCGGTTCCACGCCTGCTTGAGCGATTTGGGGGCCATGGGCCTCATGCCGTCCATGGTGTGGGCCATGCAAAATGAGGCGGCGGCTTCAAGGTCGCGCACGTCAACGGTCCAGATCCATCCCGCATCGGTGTGTGCGAGCTCACCTCGCCCGCGCGTGAGGCCGTTGATCATATCGATCTGCGTCTGAGGGGCGAACGAGAACGTAGCTGCAACGGGCGGTCGGTCGGCAAAATCGAATTCAAAGAACAGATAGTCGTTGAGATTGAAGTCTGCAGGGATGGCGTAGGCCTTCGAAGGACGCCAAGCGCGAACGATACGGTCGCAGCGGAATGTCCTGATGTCGTCGGTGGCATTGTCGAGGCCGCAGAAGTACGCAACGCCCTCGCGCTCGAACATGCCGTAGACGCAGACGGTACGCTCTTTCTGCTCACCGCGTCCGTTCTGATATAAAAATCGCAGTGCGCATCGCTCGGCAAAGGCGCTCCATACCGCATCGACGGTGGGAGAGCGGCGGATCGGTGCTTCGTCCGCCGTCGTCCTGCCGGTGAGGTAGGCAATCTTGGAACGAATATCGGCAAGCGGCGCGGCAAAAGTGGATGAGCCGGCCGCTATTGTCTGGTCGATAGCGTTGAGCAGGATATCGGCGTCGTCTGCGGTGATGAGGCCACCTGCCGCAAACGTGTGCTCGCGGTCGATTGTCCATGAGCTTTCCTCGGTCTCCTGCGCGCCGGCGGGGCGAACCTCCTTGATTAAGATGCCGCGTTCGAGCAGTTTGTCACGATCGCGCCGAAACTTGCGCTTATCCGAGTCGATATTGCCCGAGCCATATCCCAGGTCAGAATCCAAGACGATCTGCTCGGTCGTCAGCGGTTCGGGGGAGCTGTTGAGCACAAAGAAAAGATTGAGGATGCGCTGAGCCGTTTTATCGAAACTGGGCTCCGAATTCCCCTTTTTAATTGTCGCGGTCGCGTCGCTTGCCGTCATAGAGTCCTCGCATGAGAAGGTGGTTTGCTGCCATGATTTTAGTCCGATATGGAGATTAGGCTATATCCTTGTCCGCTCGGGGCGTTAAGATGGCCCGAATTCGGTCGTTTGCGCTCGCTCGGGGTATACTTTCGACTATATACGGTTCTAATGTGCATGCATTGGGCCTATTTGTCGGATTATGGATGTGGAGCGCACATGGCGAACACCCAGAACTATATTAACCACCTGCTGCAGAACACCGGCATCACGCCGGCATGCAGCGAAGAAGAGCGCTTGGCTGCCGAGGATATCGCTCAGATCTTCCGCAACCACGGCTTTGATCCCGAGGTTCAGGAGTTCAATGCCCCGGCGCCCAGTAGGTTGGCATTTGCCGTTACCGGTATTCTTGCGTTTGCCGGCGCCCTGCTGATGGGCATCGGCGGCGGTATCGGTTTGGTCGGCACCTTGCTGGCCATCATCGGCGCCGTTCTTTACGTGCTCGAGCGCACGGGCCACCCCGTGGTTTCGCGCCTGGGCAAGACGGGCGTGAGCCAAAATGTCATCGCCTACCACAAGGCCTCGGGCCCGCTCGCGTCTCCGCGCAACCGCCCGGTGGTCGTTGTCGCACACTACGACTCTCCCCGTGCTGAGCTGCTCGCCCGCGAGCCCTATGCTTCGTATCGTGCGCTCATCGCCAAGCTGTTGCCTGTTGCCACGGTTGCCCCTGCTGCCGTTGCCATTTTGCGCATCCTGCCGCTCCCCGGCGCGCTCAAGGTTCTGCTGTGGATTGTCGCGATCCTCGCTTCCCTCGTCGCACTCGCCAACGCGGCAAACATCATCTCTAACCGCTACATTCTTCCCTATACGTCCGGCGCGGTGTGCAACAAGTCTTCTGTCGCCGCTATGCTCGGTGTTATGGACAACGTTGCTCCTTTCCAGGGCGAAAACGAGTTTCCCGACGATGTTCCGTTCGATACCTATTTTGGGGAGCAGAAGCGTCGTGCCGAGGAAATGGCGCGCGCAGCGGCGGAGTATGCCGCGGCCCAGCAGCAAAACGACTACGGCAACACCATCGAGTATGAAGAGCCTACCTACGCCGAGGACGAGTTCGGTCAGCCGATTGCTCCCGACGCTCAGGCCGAGCCCGAACAGGGTGAGGCTTTCGACGAGCAGATCGAGGGCTTTGAGGGTGCGTCTGCCGACGAGACGCTGATTGGCGCCATTGTGCCCGAGGATCAGAATCAGGCTGTCCAGGCCGAAGAGTTCAATGACGAGGTTCCCGCTGCCGAGCCGGCGGAGGAGCCTGTCGCGGCCGAGCCCGAGCCCAAGCTCTATCGCAATGCCGCCGGCAACATCCGCTTTGGTTCGGATGCCATCCGTGCGCTCGGAATGCTTCCCGAGTCCTGCACGCTCGATTACGAGGAGGGCGAGGAGCCGACGTTTGAGCCCGAGCCTGCCCCCGTCGTGACCGTGGATGATGAGTCTGCCGCGGTTACCGCTGCCGTTGCCGAGTCCGAGGCGGTGTCCGCGATCGATCCCGCGGCAGGACTGGACATTTTGGCTCCCGCCGCGCCGGCGCAAGACGTTGCGGATGAGTCTGACGACGATTACGTTGAACAGCCGAGGCGCGTGTCTTACGAGAGCGATACTGATTTCTCGGCCGAGATTCCCGCGGCAACGCCCCATGCCGATATTGCATCCGCGTTCTCTTCGATTGGCGCCAGCGCTTCCAACTTCTTTAAGGGCGCGCTTGCAAAGGGCAAGAAATTTGTCGACGATTTCGAAGAGAAGCGCGCTGCTGCACGCGAGGCTGCCGAGCAGGAAGCTATCGCTCAGCAGCAGGCAGCTGAGGCGGCACGTGAGCTCGCGGCGCAAGAGTTCGAGCAGAACGAGGCTATGCAGTCCGTGCCCGTCGACGCTGCCGAAGCTATGACGTCCTTTGAGTCCCAGCAACCGGCGTCCGCGGATGTTGTTGAGGCGACGACGTCTTTCGAGGCTCAGCAACACGTCGATAGCACCATGTCGTTTGATGCCGCGCAGTTCGATTCCACGATAACGTTTGAAAAGCAAGGCACCGCGATTGCCGAGCCCCTTCCTGTTTCCGATGAGCAGGGCGACGCGGCAGACGATGACGAGCCTATTGATGCTGCCGAAATCCAAGATGCTGCCGAGGACGAGCCCGTCGAGGTCAACTGTGACGAAGAGCAATACGCGGCAGCCGAGCAAGATGATTCGACCGAGGTCGAGCAGGAGGAAGCGCCTGCGGTTTCCGAGGCTCCCGAGACAGATGAGTCGAGGCCTTACTCCACGCAGATTTTCACCATGCCGGCCCCGAGTGGTTCCGGTGCCACGGTTGCCGATGTTGCTCCCACCCAGGACGAAACGATCGATTCCCTTATGGCCCAGATTTCCTCCCAGGCATCACCACGTCCGCAGATGAATGTTCCCGATCCGGCGTCGGCTCCGTCGCCTGCACCTTCCTCGTCTCCGCTAGCTTCGGTCCCCGATCCGTCGCTGCCGTCGATGAAGCAGGCAAACGTTGCGTCTCGCACGTCGCTGTTCGACCTTCCCGACCCCTCCGCACAGGTCAACGACCCCTTTGCTACCGCTCAGGGTCCCGAACCCACATCGGCACCCGTTGCGCCTCCTAGGCCCGTTGCGTCGGGCGCACAGCCGATCGAGACCATTTCGGCTCCCGCCCCGGCGGCACCCAAGTCTCGCAAGCGTGGCCTGGGCGGCCTGTTCGGTCGTAAAAAGAAAAACGAACAGGACAGCATGAGTGACTGGCTGGGCGTCGAAGACGATTACGATGCCAAGAAGTCCGGTCGCGGCATCGGTTCGTGGGATAATTTCGAGGACGATAACGATGGCTGGAAGGGCGGCGCTACGTCTTCCGACGGCGCTTCTTCCGAAGATATGCTCTCGGCTGTTGCCTCTATGGGTGACGATGAGCTGCTCGGTCACGATATCTGGTTTGTGGCAACGGGCGCCTCGGACTGTGATGGCGCCGGTATGAAGGCCTTTTTGGCTTCGCATCGCGATAAGCTCCGCGGCGTATTCTTCATCAATCTTGAATCCGTCGGCGCCGGTAGGCTTTCGGTGGTGACGGTTGAGGGCGAACAGCAGCTGCTCAAGGGCGATCGCCGCATCATGAACCTGGTCAGCAAGGTGTGCAAGTCGTTCCATGTCGATTGTGGCGCGCTCGAGATGCCCTATGCCAAGACCGATGCCTATGCCGCGCTCGAGGCGAGCCGCCGAGCCCTCACCATCGCCGGCGTGGACGGCACGCGCCTGGCTTGCGCTCGTACCGAGGACGACCTGCCCCACAATGTCAACCCGACGAACATTGCCACGGTATCCGAGGTCGTGACCGAGGTTATCCGCCGTTCGTAGACGGAGCTCTAAGGAGTCAACGTGTTTTCGTATATTAAGCGCCATTGGCCTGTCTACGTGATTTTGGCCTTGATCGCCATTGCGTTAGGATTTGGGGCTGCCTACATCGTGGGTGCGAAGGGCTCGACCCCCGCCTCCGCAATCAGCGAAGAGGTGGAGCAAGAACAGAGCACGGGTGCCGATGGGATTCCTGAGTCCGAGCAAGCAATCGTTGATGGTGGATCTTCTTCTGCAGAGTAGATACGGCGATTTAAATGATTGAAAGCGGGCGAGCCGGGGAACTGGCTCCCCCGCCTTTTCATCGCGCTAGCGCTTCTTTGGGATCGACCTAAGGCGAGCGAACCATAGGGCTGCGGCACCCGAGGTCAGGAGCGCGGTGATGCAAGCGGTGATGGGAACTGATCCTGTTGCCGGTAGGTCCTGCGGTAGGGTACAGCGTTGAATGACACGGTCCTCGTCATGTGACTCAAGTTTATCGCCGCCGCCGTTGCGGCAAAGATCGACGCGCGCGCTGTTGGTAAGTGCGGTTTGGGGCGTATAAGTCGACGTTGCCTGCATGTGCACGACTGCGCCCCGAGCGCCTGTGCCAAGGATTGCTTTGGCATCGTCAAGGTCGTCGTGCTCATCTTTGAGATCATCACAGGTCCAAGAATCTGCATCGCTTCGAGTCGTAAAGTCGGCGGCTACCGCACCGTATTCAATGCGAATGCCCGTTACGACGGTATTGGATGCAAGGTCGAGTTCTTTCGCCTCGAGTGTGGCGGATTCCGTGGTCGAGACATCCGCCTTCCAGAGGTGCCAGCCGTCGTAATCGACGAGGCGGCAATCTTCACCCAGACTCTCTTTTACTTCGTCGGACTCAAGCCAAGGATTTTCGTGCCCATCGTCAAGTGTCGCGTTTGCCGGCTCATCGACGTCTGTCGAGTCCAACGGCGTCGTGCGATACCACACGTTGCACAGACCGTTGAGGTCGCCGATGGCGACGGGGGTTTCGATTGAGACGAATCTCGCCGTATCGTCCTCGGCACACTCAAGATCATCGGTAATTGTGAACTCATCAACCCAGGTAGCTGAATCGTTTCGAGCGTCGATGGTATAGGAGAAAAGGCCGTCCGTATTGGTTTGCGTTGCGGTGCGATTTTTACCATCGCCGTTGGCCAGCAGACCCTTCCCGATAGGTTGGACAAGCTCCTGACGCTTGTCGACCTGTCCTTTGATCTCGATGGGCGCATCCTTCATCGCGACGGATTGGACTTCTCCCGTATCCTTTATTTCAAACGTTATCTCCTCGGCAAGGTCATAGGTCCGCGGAGACATCATTTCGCGCAACGAGTAGGTGCCGGGTGTAAGATGTTCGACGCGGTGCGGCTTGTCGGATGAGGTCCAGGAGTCTATTTCGGTTTTATCGGGACCATATAAGGTTAGTTGTGCGCCTTTCACTTCCTGCTCTCCGCTTGCATCGACCTTGGAGATATCAACCTTGGTGTAATCGTCGGATACGTTAAGCCGTGCTTCTACAACGGGTGTTTTCTGGTCGGCATAAGCGAGGTCTACGATATGGGGCGTCCGGTCGAGTAAGAAGCCTGCCGGCGCTTGAGTCTCGACAACCTCGTAGCGTGCGGCGCCAGATCCCAGCGGGAGGTCGTCCGCGCGTGCTTCTCCAGTTTCATCCGTTGTGACGGTAGCGACAGTCTCACCGTCGAGCGCGGCAATGCTACCGTCGGGGCGTACGATATCACCCGAGGCACGGATCTCAAAGATGGCGCCCGCGAGGCTGCTGCCGTCTACGACATCGGTTTTAACGATCCTGATGTTTCCGGTCGCGGCGTGGTCATAATACGAGGCGATTGCAACGGGCGTTAGGTTCATGTCGGCGGGTATGTTTACCTCGATCTCTTTGCCGACAAGATAGGGCTCTTTGGCCGAGGTTTCGCGTACATAATAGGTGCCCGGCACGAGCGATTCGGGCAGTGTGACGGTCCCGGTCGCGTCAGTCGTAAAGGTGTCCATTACGTTATGTGCTGGATGCCAGCAAGTTTGTGAGACAGGTTTGTGATTGCTGTCGAGGAGTTGGAAGGTGAATCCGGCTAGGGGAACAGAAACGCCTGTTTGGGCATCGCGTTTTACAATCTGGAGATGCGTCGACAGAGCGTGGTTGTCCACGATATATTGAAGCTCGGCGCCGTCGGAAATCTGGTTGGCCTCGACGGTCCATTCCCCTGCACGTTTAAAACCCTCTGGGACGGTTTCCGGAACCTCACGAACGGTGTAGCCGGCGCGGTCGTATGGGATGGCTCCGTGGACACCGGCGGGTCGCTTGCCTGCGCCAAACCATGCTTCGGGCTGATCTTTGGTGGAGGCAAAGCCATAGATGTTTGTGGTCAGTGTGCCTACAACCTGCTGAGAGCTGTTGCTCACAACCTCAAAGACAACACCTCCCGCCGGCTGCTCCAGGCCGGATTGGTCGCTATTGCCGTAGTCCTTGAATTTGGAAATTTCAAGGTCAAACGCAATGGGGATATCGGAAACGCGCGATTCGATCTCGACCACGCCTGAATCACCGAGCTGGTCGGCTCTAACGGTATAGGACCAGCTATCGTTGGATGGCAGGTAGCCCTCGGGGGCTTTTGATTCATAGATGGTAAAGGTTCCTAGGGGGACATCGGTGAGGGTGGCTCGACCGCTTTCGTCGGTCGTGAGGATTTGCGCCCATCCAGGGGTTGATTGCGACACACACGTGAACTCTGCTCCTGCGAGTGAAGATCCCACCTGGGAGCCGGCATTCGTCGCGGCATCGAGTTTTACGATACACAGGTTGATGGTGCCGGGCTGTTCATCAATGGCGACCTGTCCACCGTCATTCCCCGTGGTAAAGGCGATGCGATCACGACGGGGGACATAGCCGGCCGGCGCCTTCGTTTCAACTAGGTAGTATGCCGTATTGGGCAGAAGTGTTGCCTGTGCTCGACCGTTGCCGTCCATCTTGACGGTGCCGACATGTGCGTCGCTGGCGCCCTCAAAGATATTGAACGTCGCCCCACTAAACTGATAGGTATTGTTTCCGCTGGTAATAGCGGTGTTCGCAGACTGCTTTTGGAAGGAAACAGAGACTGCCGGCAGTACATAGAGCATGTCTTGACGTTTGTTGCCGCCCGATACGGCCCCTAAATAGCGCCGCGCGCGGTGCGGAGCGGCTTTGATGCTTCCTGATTTTGCGTTGTCGTGGAGCCATCGCGCAGCCGCCACGACTTCATCGTCGGCGGTAAAGTGCCCACTCTTGGTTTTGCCCTGAGCGGTCGTGTAGGAGTAGGTGCCGTCGACATGGGTAGTGCCGTTGAGCATCCATACGGCAAGCTGGGTGGCGGCGCGGGCGCGATCGGGTGAAAGATGGTAACCGCCAAACGACGTGGCGGTAGGATATCCGTGACAAACGATTGCCGCGAACTCGTCGTCGAGCCACACCCAGCCTTGATCAAAGTTGAGCCATGGGCCGCCCGGCTTGGTGGGCCCGGGGCGTTCCTGGTTCATGCAGTAGGCAATCGAGGCGTCCTGAGCTTCATATTTGCCGATGAAGAAGGGTCCACAATCATCGCTAATGGTGCGGAAGCCGAGCTGGTCGTAGCCATCGACGGCAAATGCGGCTCCCGGTGCCAGGCAGCCGAAAAGCAGGAAGAGGAGCAGGAGCAGCGGACCTGTTGCGATTGCGCTGTGGACAGAGTGCGTGGGTGCGTTGGACATGGCTGCTCCTTATCCCTCGTGCGCCGCACGGGGAGGCCGCGGCGCTTGGGATGAGGCTACCGCCATGGTTCATGCGGGTAAGTACCAGAAGCTGACCAAAAGCTTGCCTGATTTCTGACAAATCGAGCTCAAATACAATAATCAGATAAAAGTACAGGTAGAAGATGGTAAGAAAAGAAAGACAAAGGTCCTCATCTCCACAATTGACGCGATTTTCAAACGAATCTCCACAGCTAAAACAAGCATCACCACCCTTGTATCGAACAAGACAACCGCGTTATACTAGCCAACACACAAGCGGGCATCGCCAAGTGGTAAGGCATCAGCTTCCCAAGCTGACACTCGCGGGTTCGAGTCCCGTTGCCCGCTCCAGAAAAAGTAAAAGCACGGCACCGTTCCGGTGCCGTGTTTTTTTCAATAAAGTGCCGGGACTCGAACCCGACAGGGTGCGAGCGTTAAACAAATGAGCAAGTGTGAATTCTCACGCTATGCCGTTAACCAACTCACTACGGTACGTTTGCATTCTGTTTGCGTTGAGGCTATGGGCTTAACGGCGGTTAAAAGGTCGCCTCACTAGGTGTTGGAGACAACCTTCTCGATGGCGATATCGATCTGCTCCTGCGCCAGCTTGGTAGCCTCGTTTTCAAGCCGGTCAGCCTTGGCCGAGGTGCTCACGCTCCTGTCCATAAGGTCGGCGATGGCGGATTCAGCGTCCGCGCCGAGGCGAGGGACGCGAATTTTTTTTTCAAGACTTTAGTCTGCTGGCCGCGCAGCGCCCAGCTTTAAACCAC
>NZ_QRQX01000015.1:0-51399 GCF_003475665.1 Collinsella sp. AF29-7AC | reverse complement strand
TTCGCTTCTAATAAAGAAGGCCAAGATTCGGGACGCAGTTCAAATGACTAGTTGTTGGGGATCAGTCATTGGGGACGTTCTTAAATGACTAGGTGTGGCTGCTTGGGCTAGGCTGTTAGGTCGAGTTCGTAGAGAAAGCTTTCACGCGGCATGGCGTGGCGGCGCTCTTCGCGGTTGGCGCGGTGCGTGGCCGTGCGCTTAAAGCCGTGCAGCTCGTAGAACTTCCACGAGCAGTTGGAGTCGGTGTACAGGTGCGCCCTCGTCGCTCCAAGCGAGGACAGGTGCGAGACTGCGGCATCGAGCAGAACCGTGCCAACGCCCAGGCCATGGACATCGCGATCCACGGCAAGCAGCGTGACCTCGTTGTCGTGCGGCAACGGGCTGCTCTCGAGCAGACGGTTGTTGGTTCGGATGGTTGCGCGTACAAACGAGAGATACTCGGCGCAGGCATCGGGCTCCAGCTCACGCATCTGCGATAGCAGCGCGCGTTCGGTATCCATCCAGTGTTCCTTAACGGTGGCGCCGGAGCTCTGTCCCGCACGCGCGAGCGAAATGCCACGCGCCTGACCGTCAATCACCGCAACCTGCGAAAACGTCGACGACGAAAGGCAGTAGGCAAGGTCGCACGCGGCCTCGAGGCGGTTGTACTCATCGTTATCCGAATTGTTATGCCAAAGCTGCTGTAGAATCAGTGCGATGGCGTCGAAGTCTTCGGTATCAAACGGTCGGTAGAGAACCCGCGAGACCATGGTGCCTCTTTCTTTTGCGGATGCATATCGAGCACAGTTCTACCACGCCATTGGCATCTAATTATGGTGCCCCTGTGTTCCATGAACTCACCGTGCCCGGTGCCGTGCCCATCCCCCCGCTCGTAAACTTTTTCTGCACAGCCGTGCGTTGCGGGATGCAACGTCGCGCTCGATGCGCTACATTGAATCAGTATTTTCAATGCCGCTGCGCGAGCGCTGCAGATCGACGTATCACCGACTCACAGAGCACGGCGGCGTACCAGACAGGAGGACTGCATGGGATCTGATGTGAAGATCGCACGCGCGTTGATCTCGGTTACCGATAAGACGGGTGTCGTCGATTTCGCACGGACGCTGGTCGATGACTTTGGCGTCGAGATCATCTCTACGGGCGGCACGGCTCGTGCCATCGAGGACGCGGGCGTTCCCGTAACCCCCATCGAGGAGTTCACGGGCTATCCCGAGATGATGGACGGCCGCGTTAAGACCCTGCACCCCAAGGTTCACGGCGCGCTGCTGGCCCGCCGCGATTCCGAGCAGCACATGCAGGAGGCCGCCCAGCACGGCATTAAGCTGATCGACCTGGTCGTCGTCAACCTGTACGAGTTCGAGAAGACCGTCGCCAACCCCGAGGTCACCTTTGCGGATGCCATCGAGCACATCGACATCGGTGGCCCCTCCATGTTGCGCTCTGCCGCCAAGAACGCCGCGAGCGTTACCGTCATCTCCGACCCGGCCGACTATGATGCCGTCCTGGCCGAGATGCGCGAGACCGGTGGCTGCACCACGCTTTCCACCCGTCGTCGCCTGCAGGTGAAGGTCTACCAGACTACCGCCGCCTACGACACGGCTATCTCCCGTTGGCTTGCCGCTCAGGCAAGCGACGTGGCGGACACCTCTGCCAAGCTCGAGATCTCGCTGGAGAAGGTCGACGACCTGCGCTATGGTGAGAATCCTCAGCAAAAGGCTACGGTCTACCGCTTTGCCGAGGGCTGCGAGAACACCGCGAGCTCTCAGTTCCCGCTTGTGGGCTCCGAGCAGATCCAGGGCAAGCCGCTCAGCTACAACAACTATCTGGACGCCGATGCCGCCTGGAACCTGGTCCGCGAGTTCGACGAGCCGGCCTGCGTGATCCTCAAGCATCAGAACCCCTGCGGTTCCGCCGTTGCCGAGGACATCACGGCCGCCTACGACCGCGCTTTCGCCTGCGATCCCAAGAGCGCCTTCGGCGGCATCATCGCCTGCAACCGCGAGGTTCCCTTTGAGCTGGTTGAGCACTTCGCCGACCAGAACAAGCAGTTCGTCGAGGTCATCATCGCCCCGAGCTACACCGATGAGGCGCTCGAGCGCATGGTCAAGCGCCCCAACCTGCGCGTGCTGGCTACCGGCGGCGTGGACCACGGTGCCCAGGTGGAGCTGCGCTCCATCGACGGCGGCATGCTGGTGCAGGAGGTCGACCACGTGACCGAGGATCCCGCGACCTTTACGTTCCCCACCGATCGCAAGCCCACCGACGCTGAGATGGCCGAGCTCGAGTTTGCCTGGAAGGTCTGCAAGGGCGTCAAGTCCAACGCCATCCTGGTCTCCAAGGGCAAGGCCGGCATTGGCATGGGCCCCGGTCAGCCCAACCGCGTTGACTCTGCGCTGCTTGCCTGCGAGCGCGCCGAGGACTTCTGCGAGCGCGAGGGCGTGGAGAAGGGCGGCTTTGCCTGCGCAAGCGACGCGTTCTTCCCGTTCCGCGACAACGTCGACGTGCTTGCCGCACACGGCGTGACCTGCATCATCCAGCCCGGCGGCTCCAAGCGCGATGACGAGAGCATCCAGGCCTGCAACGAGCACAATATTGCGATGGTTTTCACGGGTGCGCGCCACTTCCGCCATTAAGTAGGGAGGTGGCGCTGCGGCTTGCCCAACCACCGCACCTTGCCGCTCATTCGTCGCCCGCGTACCCAAGTACGCGTCGCTCCTCTTTCACGGCAATCTGCGGCACCTGGGCAACCCTCGCCGACCTGTTAGGTTGACTGGGGAGGATGGGATGTTATCTCGTCCCTTGGACCGCCTCGCTTCTAAAATTATCTCTGCAAAAGACGGCCGCTCCGTTTGGAGGGCCGTCTTTTTGGTATAAGAGGACGGAATGACTAACACGAAAGGTATGACCATGCCCCAGATTGATGATGCAGAGCTGTTTGGCAATGCCGAGGACCAGCGTGCGTACGAGGACTTTTGCGCCAATCAGGAGGCGGTCGAGAAGTTTACGCTCGACAAGCCCGCGCTTATCTGCCGTTGGCGCATGTCCAACAAAAAGGTGCCCATGCTCAACCGTCACATTCGCGCGCTGTCCGAGCGCTTGGTGCAGGGCGAGCCGCTTACCCATAACATGCTCAGCTGGGCCAAGCAGCACGTTGAGTGGTCGCTTGCCGAGGGCGATTACACCGCGCACGACGGCGTGCTCATGCTGGTGATCGACGTTAACGGCAATGCCGCCATGACGGTGGGTGAGTACGAGCCGCTGGCCGATACTTCGGCCAAGGCGCTGCGTGCCCGCTCCGCCGAGGCCCGCTCCGAGGCCGACGAAACCGGCGTGGCGCCCGAGCTGCTCGCTGCCGTCAACAACGGCGAGCTGGCCTTTGTGGCGCCGGCGGACGAGTGCCTGTGTGGCACGGCGACGCTCATAGAGCAGCTGGCCCAGACCAAGGGCATCCCGGTCACGCGCGTGGACATTCCCGCACAGCTCAAGGGCGCCTTGTTCCTGGTAAGCGACGAGCACGGCGTGGTGCCTGCCACCGACGCCGACGCCGCCGAGTCTGATGCCGCGACGGTCGCCTTCTTTGCCGACGGCTACGAAAAGCTTCGCGCCCGCCGCTAAATGATTATTCTGGGACGGGGATTAAAGAATCATTTTGGTTCCCGCCACCGCTGCGAGTGCGAGGCGGACAAAACGCCCCCGCTCGCGAACAGTTCTGTCACCTTGGCGACGTGCGTGGCGCGCACCTGCAGTTTCGCAGCCATAATGGTGGCAAGACAATCAAGAGGGGAGCGGAATCCATGGCGCTAATCTATATCGTTGAGGACGACGAGCCCATTCGTCGTGAGCTTGTCGACATCCTTGCCCGCGCCGGGTTTGAAATCGAGGCCTGCGAATCGTTCGAGCATGTCTCGCGCGATATTCTCGCCGCCGCGCCCGACCTGGTGCTGCTCGACCTCACGCTTCCCGTCAAGGACGGCCAGCATATCTGCCACGAGGTTCGCCGCGAATCCGAGGTCCCCATCATCGTCCTCACCTCGCGCACGACCGAGATCGACGAGGTCATGGCCATGACGCTCGGCGCGGACGACTTTGTTCCCAAGCCCTATAGCACGCGCGTGCTCGTGGCGCGCATCAACGCACTGCTGCGTCGCACCGCGGCGTCAGGCGAGCGCAGCACGCTCGTCCACAAGGGGCTGGAGCTCGACCTCGCCCGCTCTATGGTCACCAACACGGCGACCGGCGACAGCACCGAGCTCACCAAAAATGAGCTGCGCATTCTCTCGCTGCTCCTGAGCCGCGCGGGCAAGATCGTCTCGCGCTCGGCCATCATGCAGGACCTGTGGGACTCCGACGCCTTCGTGGACGACAATACGCTCACCGTCAACATCAACCGCCTGCGCACCACGCTCGAAAAAATCGGCATCAAGGGGTATTTGACGACGCATCGCGGCCAAGGCTATTCGGTCTAGGGGCCGGCTATGTCGTTTGGCAAGTTCTTTAAAGATGCACTGCTTCCCGTCGCCGTGTGGACGTGCGGCGTGCTGCTGAGCTGCTTTGTGCTGACGGTCGCCGGCGCACCCGTTTCTATCGTGGTCGTGGCGGTTGGCGTGTCCTTTATCTTCGGTATGCTCGGCATCGTGATCGAGTACGCTCGCCGTCGCCGTTTTCTGCGTCAGTTGGAGCGCGCGGCAGAGGAGCTCGAGAGTCCCGCATGGGTGCAGGAGATGGTGCAATGCCCAACCTATGCCGAGGGCGAGCTCGAGTACGAGGTCCTGTGCCGGGTGGGCAAAGCCGCCTGCGACGAGGTTGCCGAGGGCCGGCGTCAGACCGAAGACTATCGCGACTATATCGAGAGCTGGGTCCACGAGGCCAAGCTGCCCCTGGCGGCGGCTCACATGATTCTGGAAAACCTCGACGGCGGCGCAGATGACCCAACACGTGTCGATGACCTGGGTCGCGAGTTGGCTCGCGTGGAACGCTATATCGACCAGGCGCTGTACTACGCGCGCTCGGAAGTCGTGGAGCGCGACTACCTGATTCGCCGCTGGGACCTTAAGACCTTGGTGACGGGTGCGATTAAGGCCAACGCGCGCGAGCTCATTGCGGCGCACGTGGCTCCGGTGTGCGAGAACCTCGACTTCGAGGTCTTTACCGACGAAAAATGGCTCGAGTTTATCCTGGGCCAGCTCATTCAGAACAGCATTAAATATGCGCGCGAGGACGGCGCGAAGATCGTGTTTTCGGGCGCGTTACTGGACGAGGGCCTGGCGAGCGAGCGCATCGAGCTCACCGTTGCGGACAACGGCTGCGGCGTGTGTGCGGCAGACCTGCCACGCGTGTTCGAGAAGGGCTTTACCGGCGACAACGGCCGCACCACCAAGCGCGCAACGGGCATCGGCCTCTACCTGGTGGCGCGCCTATGCTCCAAGATGGGCATCGACGTCACGGCGGCATCCGACTCCGGCGAAGGCTTTGTCGTAACGTTCGCGTTTTCAACGAATAAGTTTCAATATTTCGAGTAACGCACGCGGCAGACGCCCACCCAAACAAAAACGTGCCGCCTCAAACAAAACGT
This sequence comes from Collinsella sp. AF29-7AC, assembly GCF_003475665.1. Taxonomy (NCBI): domain Bacteria; kingdom Bacillati; phylum Actinomycetota; class Coriobacteriia; order Coriobacteriales; family Coriobacteriaceae; genus Collinsella; species Collinsella sp. AF29-7AC. The sequence continues at coordinate 45,827 of NZ_QRQX01000015.1, read as the reverse complement.
GCCGCCCCAAACGGGGCGGCACGCCATCTTTTATCAGCCAACTCGCTGAAGTAAGGCTGCGAAGGCCGCGGGGCCGGGAGGGGTTTCCTAAGGGCACATCCCGCAGCCGCAACGCGGCGAGGACGTGCCCGTGGAAACCCCGCAGGCCCCGCGGCCGGTGGGAGCAACGCTACTTCACGACCAAAATGTCGCAGTCGGTGTTGCGCAGCAGGAACGTCGAAATCGAACCCAGAAGCGCATACTTGATCGAGGACAGGCCGCGAGCGCCGCAGAGCACCAGGTCGGGCTTGACCACGTCGAGCATCTCGTCTTTGAGCGTCTCGCGAATACGACCGGCGCGTATCATGACCTCGACCTCGGGAATATCGGGATTGGCCTTGGCCTCTTCGAGCTGCTTGGCGATGGAGTTCTTAAATGCCTCCTCTAGGCCGTTGACCAGGTCGACCGGATAGGAGCCGGCGCTCTCGAGTGCCGTGGAATCGATAACGTGGCCGATAATCAGCTTGGCGCCGTTGTTCGCGGCGACCTTGATGGCGCGTGCGAGCACAAAATCCTGCTGCTCAGTACCGTCGAGTGAAACAAATACCTTGGTGTAGCCCTCGTTCATGGTTTCCTCCTTGGTCTATCGCACGGGCGCGGGGCTCGTGCGTCGGGCGGGCGCGGGTGCGTTGACCGCCGGACACTTTATCTTGTTGCAGTTATACCCAAGGATTTCGGTTTAACTGCTCGCAATTCTGTGAACGGGCGAGTTTTTTGGTAAGGGTAGGCGCGGTCGCACCGCCAACGGTTGATAATGGGACATCGCCCGCATCGTCCGCAGAACATCTACCGGCGGGTGTCTAACGAGGGGGTCCCTTTGGATATTATCGAGCTTCTAAAATCTGCCTTCATGGGCCTGGTCGAGGGCATCACCGAATGGCTGCCCGTTTCGTCGACGGGTCACATGATCTTGGTGGACGAGTTCGTCAAGATGAACGTGAGCGAGACGTTCTGGAATATGTTCCTGGTCGTGATTCAGCTCGGCGCCATTCTGGCCGTCTGCGTGCTGTTTTTCCACGAGCTCAACCCGTTCTCGCCCAGCAAGGGCAAGGAGGGCCGTCGCGACACCTGGGTGCTGTGGGGCAAGATTGTGCTCGGTTGCATTCCTGCGGCGGCGATCGGCCTGCCGCTCAACGACTGGATGGAGGAGCATTTCTACAACGCTCCCGTCGTGGCGCTGGCGCTCATTGTGTACGGCGTGCTGTTTATCGTGATAGAGAACTGGCGCGCGAGCAAGCGCGAGGAAATGGCCGTTGCCGGTTCGTTTGGTTCGCGTGCTGTGGTGTCGGGTGGACGTCCCGCCGGTGCGCACTTTGCGGCGTCCGCCACGGCTACCGCTGAGGATGAGGACGATGACGAGAATCTGGACTTTGGTTCCATCGCCACGCTCGAGGACCTCAGCTGGAAGACTGCGCTGGGTATCGGCTGCTTCCAGGTGCTTTCGCTGGTGCCTGGTACGTCTCGCTCCGGTTCTACCATCATCGGCGGCCTGCTTTTGGGCTGCACGCGCTCGGTGGCGTCTAAGTTCACGTTCTTCCTGGCCATCCCTGTCATGTTTGGCGCGAGTGCGCTCAAGCTGGTCAAGTACTTCATCAAGGGCGGCACGTTCGGCACCAACGAGATCGCCATCTTGGGCGTGGGCTGCGTTGTTGCCTTTGTGGTTTCGCTCATCGCCATCAAGTGGCTCATGGGCTTCGTCCGCCGTCACGACTTTAAGTGCTTCGGTGTTTACCGCATCATCCTGGGCATCGTAGTGCTCGTATACTTCTTCGTTCTGGAGCCCATGCTCGGCCTCTAACTTAGTCGACGCTGCGCGGCGGCCAGAGCGACAGCTTGTCATTCAAAGAGGGTGGCATGACCAAAAGGTCTATGCTGCCCTCTTTTTTGGGCGATGGGGTGGGTCCGATGGTGGCGCACGGAGTCGTGGTGTGATTTGCGTCGGTGTCCGCGCGGCTCGGTATACTGGTACGGCTCAAACTATGGCGCTGCCCGCAGGCGCGCCGTCCGTCAGATGAGGAGTCGCCCATGACCCAGCCCCTGCCCTGGGAAAAGAACACTGCCGCGCCCGTGCCGCCCGCGCCGGAACCCGTGCCGCTCGATGCATACACCGCCCCCGCTGCGCCGGAGCCCGAGCTCGTTCCGCTCGACATCTACGACGCTCCCGCGCCGGCGCCCAAGCCCGCCAAGCCGCTCGTCGACATCGACAGCCTTAATCCCGCCCAGCGCGAGGCGGTCCTGTCCACCGAGGGCCCGTTGCTGGTGCTCGCCGGCGCCGGCTCGGGCAAGACCCGCGTCTTGACCTTCCGCATCGCACATATGCTCGGCGACCTGGGTGTTAAGCCTTGGCAGGTTCTTGCCATCACGTTTACCAACAAGGCTGCGGCCGAGATGCGCGAGCGTCTGGCGGTACTCATCCCAAGCGGCACCCGTGGCATGTGGGTGTGCACCTTCCATGCCATGTGCGTGCGCATGCTGCGCGAGGACGCCGACCTGCTGGGCTATACCGGTCAATTCACCATCTACGATGACGACGACTCAAAGCGCATGGTGCGCGACATTATGCAGGCGCTCGGCATCGAGCAAAAGCAGTTCCCCATCAACATGATCCGCAGCAAGATCAGCTCTGCTAAAAACGCCATGATCGGGCCCGAGGACATGCTCAAGAGCGCCGATAGCCCCAACGACAAAAAGGCCGCGCAAGTCTACCTGGAGCTGGAGCGCCGCCTGCGCGCCGCCAACGCGATGGACTTCGACGACCTGCTCGTGCGCACGCTCGAGCTACTGCGCACCCGCCCCGAGGTGCTCGACAAGTACCAAGAGCGCTTCCGCTACATTAGCGTCGACGAATATCAGGACACCAACCACGTCCAGTACGAAATCGCCAACCTGCTGGCCGCCAAGTACCAAAACCTCATGGTCGTGGGCGACGACGACCAGTCCATTTATAGCTGGCGTGGCGCCGACATCACCAACATCCTGGACTTTGAGCAGGACTTTAAAAACTGCAAGACCGTCAAGTTGGAGCAGAACTATCGCTCCACGGGTCACATCCTGAGCGCCGCCAATGCCGTTGTTCGCCACAACTCGCAGCGCAAGGACAAGCGCCTGTTTACGGCCGAGGGCGATGGCGAGAAGATTCAGGCTTTCCAGGCAAGCGACGAGCGCGACGAAGGTCGCTGGATTGCCGGCGAGATCGAAAAGCTGCATGCCAAGGGTACGAGCTACGACGATATCGCCGTGTTCTACCGCACCAACGCCCAGTCGCGTATCCTCGAAGATATGTTCCTGCGCGCGGGCGTGCCCTACAAGATCGTCGGCGGCACGCGATTCTTCGACCGCGCCGAGATTCGCGACGTCATGGCCTACCTCAAGATGATCGTGAACCCGGCCGACGAGATGAGCGTCAAGCGCGTCATCAACACGCCGCGCCGCGGCATCGGCTCCACCTCGATCCAAAAGATCGAGCAGCTGGCGCGCGACAACCGCTGCTCGTTCTTCCAGGCCTGCGAGATCGCAACAGCCGAGACGGGCATGTTTAGTGCCAAGGTGCGCAACGGCCTGTCGAGTTTTGTGGCGCTGGTGCGCGAGGGCCGCCGCATGGACGGCGAGCTCAAGGACGTCGTCGAGATGATTGTCGATAAGACGGGCCTGCTGCAGGCGTTTCGCGCCGAGGGCACCATGGAGTCCGAGAGTCGCGCCGAGAACATCCAGGAATTCCTGGGCGTCGCCGCCGAATTTGAGGAGACGCACGAGGATATCGAGGGTACGCTCGAGAGTCTAGAAGAGCTGCGCGCGGCCGGTGTTGCCGACGTGCCGTCCGTCGCCGAGTCCGAGTCCGTCGTGGTGAGTGCGCCCGCGTCCGAGCCGGGGCCGTCCGCTCCGGCATCCTCGTTTGAGGCACTTGTCGGCGCTCGTGACGCCGCGGGCTCCAATCCGCTCGATAGCCTAGCCGCCCCGGCGCTCTCGCCGCAGGATGCCCTGGCCGCCGCCATCGCGGGCAACGCGTATGCCGTGCCAACAGAGCTACCGGCGGGCGCCGTGCATGCCGACGAGGTCGAGCGCACCTACGGTCCGCTCACCTGTAAGGCACTGCCGGCACTCATGGAGTGGCTGGCCCTGCGCTCCGACCTGGATTCCCTGGCCGGCGAGACGCATGCCATTACCATGATGACCATCCACTCCGCCAAGGGCCTGGAGTTCCCGGCGGTGTTCGTGGCCGGCATGGAGGAGGGTATCTTCCCGCACGTGCACGACTTTGGCGGCAGCGATGACCCGGGCAAGCTCGAGGAGGAGCGTCGCCTGGCCTACGTTGCCATCACGCGTGCCCGTAAGCGCCTGTTCCTGACCTATGCGGCCACGCGTCGCACCTACGGCTCGACCTCTGCCAACCCGCGCTCTCGCTTCCTCAACGAGATTCCGTTTGAGGATATCGAGTTTAGCGGTATCGGTTCTGCCGGTTTTGAGGGCACGGGCTGGGAGAAGCGCGGCGACCGTCACGGCACCTTTGGCTCGGGCATGGGCTCGGATATGTATGGCGGCAAGGTGTTCGGTTCGCATACGCGCTCGACCGGCGGTTCCGGTTCGCGCGGCGGATCGAGCTTCGACGATTTCTTTGGTGGCAGCACCTATGGCACCGAGCGCCATCGCGGGGTTTCGCCCGACGCCGGCCGTGTTGCCTCGACCTTTGGTTCGGGCGCGCCGCGAGCTAAAAAGCCGTCGTCCAAGGTGTCGCCGACGGTGGAGCGCAAGGTCGATCGCGCCAGCGCGTCGCAGGACTTTGCCGCGGGCGATACCGTGAGCCACAAGACCTTTGGCACCGGTACCGTGATCTCGGTCGCCGGAGACATGATCGAGGTTCAATTCGAAAAAACCGGCCAGACTAAAAAGCTCATGAAAGGTTTTGCACCGATCGTCAAGCTGTCGTAATCCCGGCGGACCTGGGTGGGCGTATAGGGCAACATCGCCTGCTCGGGCAGTCCTGCGCAAGACGGAGAGCACATTAAGTGCTCTCCTTTGCGTGCGGAACTCGCGATCGATGTTGCCCCATACGCCCTCCCAGGTCCTTTGATAAGGCTGCTTGCGAACGTCGCTTTGCTCGTTCGTTTTTTGGTCTGGAGAGCCGGGTGGGCTGATAAATAGATGTGAGTAGGGGCTCTCCCGTTTGATGAGCGGGGGAGCCCCTTGTTGCGTTTTGGTTGTTGGTGCGACCTAGAGGTGGCTGATGATCAATTCCATTTTGCCTTCGAGGTCGATGGAGCTGACGGTGCTCGGAGCTAGCAGGTGGCTTCCCTTGTGGACGGGGTCGCCGCAGACGGTGCCTTCGCCGTCGATGACCGACAGGCACATGAAAGGCCAGCGCTGGTCGAGGGTCTTGCTGCCGTCGACACGCACGCGATCGACGGTGTAGCAGGGGTTGGACTCGAGCTCGGTTACGCCATCGACCTCGCGCGCGGTTACGGTACCGTCGGTCGGTGCCTGCGCGTTAAAGTTGATGCAATCTAGGCTCTGCTCAATGTGAAGTGGGCGCAGCTTTCCGTCGGTGCCGGGACGATCGTAGTCGTATAGGCGATACGTCACGTCGCTCGACTGCTGCGTCTCTAAAATGAGCGTGCCGGTCTTGATGGCGTGCACGGTACCGGAATCAATCTGGAAAAAGTCGCCCTTGTGAATCGGCAGTACGTTGAGCATGTCGTCCCAACGGCCTTCCTCGATCATCTGTGCGGCCTCGGCGCGGTCCTTGGCACGCTGGCCGACGATGATCGTGGAGCCGGGCTCGCAGTCCAGCACATACCAGCACTCGGTTTTGCCCAAGCTACCGTTCTCGTGCTCGGCGGCGTACTCGTCGTTGGGATGGATCTGGATCGAAAGGTCGTCCTTGGCGTCCAGAATCTTAATGAGCAGCGGGAACTCCTTGCCCTCGCAGTTGCCAAAGAGCTCGCGGTGCTCGGCCCACAGCCATGACAGCGTGTGACCGGCGTACGGGCCCTCAGCGATCTGGCAGTCGCCGTTGGGGTGTGCCGAGATGGCCCAGCACTCACCGATGGGACCCTCGGGAATGTCATAACCAAATACGGTTTCGAGCTGGCGGCCGCCCCAGATCTTCTCGTGAAAGATCGGCGTCAGTTTAATCAAATCGGACATGTTCATACCCCCATGGTGTTGCGCGGCCGCCCACTCTAAACGAGCCGTAACGAGCGCCCGCATGACTACAAAAACCTATGCCAACGTTACGTTGTGCAGCTCAAAGCGGTCACCAACGTTGCGCGAGATCGAATGCTCAAAGGCGGTGCCGCTATCCAAAAAGCCAATCTGGTTGAGCTCGAGCAGGGGAGAGCCGGGTTTGGTGTCCAGGCGCTCAGCCTCTTCCTCGGTTGCCGCTACGGCGCGAATGGTGCGGTGGAAGCTCGAAATCTTCAGCCCGCATTGCTTGCGGATGAAGCTGTAGACCGATCCATACAGGTCTTTCTTTTTAAGGCCCGGAATCAGCTCGAGGGGCATGTAGGTGTACTCGATAACGATGGGCTTCTCGTCGACCTGGCGCACGCGCACGATGTGATAGGCAAAGTCGTCCTCGGCAATTCCCAGCTGGGCAGCGACGTCTGCTGGCGGATTGACAATCGAGAAATCGTAGACCACCGAGGTCACCTTCTCCCCGCGGTGCTCATACGAAAAGCCCTGGGAGCGATCGTTCTTGCCCTGGAAAAACGCCTGGCCGGGAAGCCCCGCCGTGTCCTTAACGTAGGTGCCCGATCCGCGCCGGCTGGTAACAAGACCTTCATCGGTAATCTGCTCAACAGCTCGTTTGACGGTGATTTTGGAAACGCTATAGAGCTCGCAGAACTCAACGACGGTGGGCAGCTTGTCGCCCGGCTTTAGAGCGCCGTCCTCGATGCTTCGACGGATATCTGCAGCTATTGCCTCGTATTTGGGAATCATGGAACCTCCTTTCCGGCTTGATTGAGTACAAACGAAAGTATAGTCTACGCCTAAGCATCCCTATTGCGTTTTTGAAAAGTTCGAGAAAGATATAATCAAAAAACGCTTTTCTATATCAACTAGAGCGCTCTAAATGAATATGCATTCGAATAATGTGGTATTGAGCAAATTGATCGGCTCGAAGATGGGGTTGGGCCGTTTTGCCGCCCAGCGAACCGAATCTCATGCCTTGCGTTTTCCCAGATAAAACCTGCCAAAACAAACCTGTCCCTTTTTGACAGGTTTTTGCCTGGGGAGCGGTACCATACAGGCAATGTTTAAACGAGAAAGGTGGGCTCCCATGGAACCTAAGCAGTACTACATCGGCATCGACGTCGGCGGCACTTCGGTTAAGGAGGGCCTGTTCGACGAGGACGGCAACCTGCTTGCCAAGGCCAGTGTTCCCACGCCTCCCATCGTTGACGCTGCGGGCTTTGCCGCGGTGACCGAGGCTATCGACCAGGTGGTCGCCAAGGCGCAGATCCCGCGCGCCTTTGTGGCGGGCATTGGCCTGGCCGTTCCGTGCCCCATCCCGGCGTCGGGCGATGCCAAGGTCAAGGCCAACATTGCCATCAACCTGCCCGAGCTTAGGATCGCCATCCAGGAGCACTGCCCCGACGCGGTCGTTAAGTACGAGAACGATGCCAACGCCGCTGCCATGGGCGAGGCCTGGCTCGGTTCTGCCAAGGGCGTGCAGAACGTGGTGATGGTCACCATCGGTACCGGCGTGGGCGGCGGCGTTATCGTCAACGGCGACGTGGTATCGGGCGTTGTGGGCGCGGGCGGCGAGATTGGCCACATGTGCCTGAATCCCGACGAGGAGCGCACCTGCGGCTGTGGCGGCCATGGCCACCTGGAGCAGTATTCCAGCGCCACCGGCGTGGTGAGCAACTACCTTGCCGAGTGCAAGAAGGCGGGCGTCGAGCCCATCGAGCTCACCGGCCCCTCCGATTCCAAGGACGTGTTCCAGGCCTGCCGCGAGGGTGACAAGCTCGCGCTGGCCGCGGCCGATACCATGGCCGATTATCTCGGCCGCGCTCTGGCGCTTATCGCCAACGTGGTCGACCCCGAGATGTTCCTGATCGGCGGCGGCGCCTCCGCCTCGGCCGACGTCTACCTCGACAAGGTCCGCGAGCACTTTAAGCAGTACGCGCTTTCTGCCTCGCGCGAGACGCCCATTAAGGTCGCCTCGCTCGGAAACGACGCCGGCATTATCGGTGCCGCCTACGTAGCCCTGCGCGCCGCCGGTAAATAGCTGGTGCAAGGGGGTCAGGTTACTTTGCACCAACATGGTGCAAAAGGGACAGCCTTGGCCCCCATGCCTGCCCCAAAATATGCCGTGGCCCTTCCGTCTGCGAAGGCTCGGCATCGGCGTGCTACCATAGCTACGTCCAAGTACACATATCAAGTGGAGGATATCCATGGCAAACGTTCTTGTCTTTGGTCACCAGAACCCCGATAACGACGCCATCATGAGCGCCGTCGTCCTGTCCCAGCTGCTCAACCAGGTTGAGTATGCCGGCAACACCTACGAGGCTTGCGCCCTTGGTCAGCTTCCGGCAGAGTCTGCCAAGCTGCTCGCCGACGCCGGCATCGCCGAGCCCCGCGTGATTGATTCCGTCGAGGCCGGTCAGCTCGTCGTCCTCACCGACCACAACGAGTCTGCCCAGTCTGTCGCCGGCCTTAAGGACGCCACGGTCTTTGGCGTTGTCGATCATCACCGCATCGGCGACTTCGAGACCGCCGGCCCGCTGCACTACATCTGCCTGCCCTGGGGCTCCAGCTGCACCATCGTCACCAAGCTCGCCGGCGTGCTCGGCGTTGAGCTCTCCGATGTACAGGCCAAGCTGCTGCTCTCGGCCATGATGACCGACACGCTCATGCTCAAGAGCCCCACCACCACCGATGTCGACCGCGCCGTCGCTGCTAAGCTCGGCGAGCAGGTGGGCGTCGACCCGGTCAAGTTTGGCATGGAGGTCTTCCTCACCCGTCCGTCCGGCTCCTTCACCGCAGCCGAGATGGTCGGCAATGACATCAAGATGTTCGAGCCCGCTGGCAAGAAGCTGCTCATCGGCCAGTACGAGACCGTCGACAAGACCCGCGCACTCGGTATGATCGACGAGATCCGTGAGGCAATGCGCGCCTACGCCGCCGAGAAGGGTGCTGACGGCATTGTCCTGTGCATCACCGACATCATGGAAGAGGGCTCGCAGGTCCTGCTCGAGGGCGAGACCGAGGCTGCTCAGAAGGGCTTGGGCATTGCCGACGAGCACGACGGCGTCTGGATGCCGGGCGTCCTCTCCCGTAAGAAGCAGGTCGCTGCCCCCATCATGGCCGCCTGCTAGGTTCTTTTGACCTAACACCGACGACCGGATCGCGGACGCCCCGCGCTCCGGTCGTTTTTTGTGCACGGCGCCGCGTCGTCTCTTGGACAGGCGTGCCCGCGCCGTTGAGCAAATAATGTTCAACCTGTGGTTCCGCTTTTCGGCCACGCCTGCGTGCTTGTCGTGCAGGGTAGGCTAGATGCAAGCGTAATACGTTAGAGCGCGGCGCCGCCACTTGGGCGGGCCGTGCTTTTTTAAGACGGGAGCCATCCCGTGAAAGGAGCCGCCCATGGCAGCACCCGAGCAGCTGTTCAACGTTCGTGAGCGCAAGCGCTTTGAACGTCACGACATTTGGGAGCGCATCGCCGAGAACGGCACGATTTCCGCCGCCGTCATGGTCATCGCCGCCATCGCCGCCGTCATCTGCGCCAATACCGATGCCTACGAGGCCATCCATCACTTTTTGGAGACCCCGCTGTATGTGGGTCTGGGGCATTTGACGGCTGGCCTCACCGTTGAGCTTTTCGTCAACGACTTCCTCATGGCGATTTTCTTTTTGTTGGTGGGCATTGAGCTTAAGTACGAGATGACGGTCGGCGAGCTCAAGAATCCGCGTCAGGCCATGCTTCCCATGCTGGCGGCCGTGGGCGGCGTCGTCGTTCCCGCCTGCATCTACCTGATTTTTAACCATGCCGGCGCCCGCAACGGTTGGGCCATCCCCATGGCAACCGATATTGCCTTTGCGCTGGGCGTGCTGTCGCTTTTGGGCAATCGCGTGCCCAACGGCGTGCGCGTGTTCTTCTCGACGCTCGCCATCGCCGACGACCTCATCTCCATCGCCGCTATCGCCATCTTCTACGGTCAGAGCCCCAATCCGTTTTGGTTGGGCGCCGCCGCGCTTGTGACCTGCGCGCTTGTGTGGCTCAACAAGACGCAGCATTACCGCCTTGCCCCGTATTCGGTACTGGGTCTGCTGTTGTGGTTCTGCATGTTCAAGAGCGGCGTGCACGCTACGCTTGCCGGCGTCATCCTGGCCTTCACCATTCCGGCCAAGTGCGGCGTCAAGCTCGATAGTCTCACCGATTGGCTGGGCGAGTGCCTGCCGCTGCTCGATGACCGCTACGACGACGAGGCGCACATCCTGGGCCAGCATGACTTTACCGTCTCGACCACCAAGGTCGAGCGCGTCATGCACCGCGTGACCCCGCCGCTCATCCGCATGGAGCGTCTGATCTCCACGCCGGTCAACTTTGTGATCCTGCCGATCTTTGCGTTCGTGAACGCACAGGTTCGCCTAGTGGGCGTGGACATGAGCACGCTGCTCACCGACCCGGTGACGCTCGGCGTGTACTTTGGCATGCTGCTGGGCAAGCCGATCGGTATCTTTGGCATGACGTTTGCCCTGGTTAAGCTTAGGGCCTGCGAGCTGCCGCGCAATGTCAACTGGCACATGATTGCCGGTGTGGGCATTCTGGGCGGTATCGGCTTTACCATGTCGATTCTCATCAGCGGCCTTGCCTTCCCGACGGCCCAGTTTGAGGTTCTGGCTGCCAAGGCCGCCATTCTTGCCGGTTCGGTCACCGCTGCCGTGCTCGGCATGATTTACATGAGCGTGGTCTGCAAGCATCCCGCGTCCAAGGACGAGTAAGGGCACATACAAGTTTGAAAACGCCGCCTGTGAACACCATCACAGGCGGCGTTTTAGTCATTGGGGACGTTCTTAAATGACTAGGCTTATTCCACCGTTCCGTAGACGGCGCCCCAGCCGTGGGCGGCCAAGGCGGAGTTGAGCTGGTCGCAAAGTGACTGGCGGTCGTAGTAGCCGGGCGGCAAAAGATTCACGATCTCCATGAGGTCGGGCGCCAGGTCCAAGATTTCGGCCTGTACGATCAGATCCAGGCGGTCGATGGCGTGGCGGTCGTAAAACAGTCCGTCGACCAGGCGCTGCAAGTCGCCGAATTCCTCGGCCTGAAACGATCCGTACTCCATAGTGCCTCCTTGGGCGCCCCACGCCGGCATGCGCGGCGATTCGTAATTGATTGCGATGAACTTAATCTATCACGGCTTCATAACGTTGCGACGATGGCGGTCTATACTTAGACGAACTGCAACGTACCGCTTCGCGAAAGGTCGCACCCCATGCAGACGATCTACCAGAAGATGGAAACCACCGAACTCGATGCCGCCATCGAGGCGCTTAAAGCCGAGGTTGCCGAGGTCAAGGCCAAGGGCCTGGCGCTCGACATGGCGCGCGGCAAGCCGTCGCCCTCCCAGGTGAACATTTCTCGCCCCATGCTCGATATCCTCAATGCCGATGCCGATCTGCACGACGGCAATGTCGACTGCTCCAACTACGGTTGCTTCGAGGGCATTCCCTCGGCACGCAAGCTGGCGGGGGAGTTCCTGGGTTGCCCTGCCGAGCAGACGCTCGTACTGGGCTCGTCGAGCCTGCTGATTGAGCATGACATCGCCGGCATGTTCTGGCGCTGTGGCTCGTGCGGCAGCGAGCCCTGGGACGCCTACGAGGCCGCGCACGACGGCAAGAAGGTCAAGTTCCTGTGCCCCGTTCCCGGCTACGATCGCCACTTTGGCATCACCGCCGACTTGGGCATCGAGAACGTCCCCGTCGCGATGACCGACAACGGCCCCGACATGGACGAGGTTGAGCGCCTGGTTGCCGCCGACGATTCCATCAAGGGCATCTGGTGCGTGCCCAAGTATTCCAACCCCACGGGCATCACCTTTAGCGAGGACACTGTGCGCCGCCTGGTCGAGATGCCCACGGCCGCGCCCGATTTCCGCATCTTTTGGGACAACGCTTACTGCGTGCACGACCTGTACGACGAGACCGACGAGCTCGCAAATATCTTTGACCTCGCTCGCGCGGCGGGCACCGAGGATCGCGTGGTGGCCTTTGCCTCGACGTCCAAGATCACCTTCCCGGGCGCCGGCATCGGCTTTATTGGTGCGAGCCCCGCGGTTATCGCCGAGTTCTCCAAGCGCCTGAAGGCCGGCCTCATCAGCGCCGACAAGCTCAACCAGCTGCGTCACGTGCGTTTCCTTCCCACCATCGAGGCGGTCAAGGAGCACATGAAAAAGCATGCCGAGTTCCTGCGCCCGCGCTTTGAGGCCGTTGAGCGTAAACTCACCGAGGGCTTGGGCAACACGGGTTGCGCCACTTGGACTCATCCCCATGGCGGCTACTTTGTGAGTTTCGATGGCCCCGAGGGCTCGGCCCAGAAGGTCGCCGCGCTTTGTGCCGACCTGGGCGTCAAGCTCACGCCGGCTGGTGCCACCTGGCCTTATGGCAAGGATCCGCGCGACACCAACATCCGCATCGCGCCGAGCTATCCCACGGTCGAGGACCTGGAGGCTGCGCTCGATGTGCTGGTGCTGGCTGTCAAGCTCGTCGCTGCCGAGCTTGCGCGTGCCGAGCGCGCCTAACGCGTAGGGCCCCGCAAGTCCGCGCCTAGTACTATCCGCACTTTCGATACGTAAAGGAGCGTATACATGGATTTGGGTATTTCCACCAACCCCACGCCAGAGCTCTACACCATTAAGGTGACCGGTGAGATCGATATCTCTAACGCCGATAGCCTGCGCAATGCCATCGACCTGGCGCTCGAGCAGCCCACTGAGGCCGTTGAGCTCGATTTTGCCCAGGTGAGCTACATCGATTCGACGGGCATTGGCGTGCTTGTGGGTGCCGCACACCACGCAGCTGATCATGGTAAGCGTTTTAGCTGCGTCAACGTGCAGCCCCCGGTGATGCGCGTGGTTCAGCTGTTGGGCGTCGACCAGGAGATTTCGATCACCGCTGCATAATCTTTGCCCCCAAAAGGGCGTGCCGTTTGGCATATGTTTGTGATGCGCTCGGACGTTTTGGCGTCCGGGCGCTATACTTGACCGAATGAATAGACGAGTTCCGGCCGAATGGCGCGGTGCGGGCTCGACTCACATCGAGCCTTGGAGGTATGTGTGTTTGGTATTGGAGAGGGTGAGCTCGCGATCATCGTGGTCTTCGGCTTTTTGCTGTTTGGCCCGGATAAGCTCCCGCAGATGGGCCGCACGATCGGCCGTGCCATCCGTCAGTTCCGCGAGACGCAGGAAAAGATGACGGCCGTTGTTCAGTCCGAGATTATCGATCCGGTGAGCGAGGCCGCGTCGGCCCCGGTCAAGCCCAAGAAGACTGCTGCGACCGACGACGATTCCGATGTGGACGAGGATGCCGCCGAGACGGCAGCGCCCGCCAAGAAGGAGACCTTTGCCGAGCGTCGCGCCCGTCTTGCTGCCGAGAAGGCCGCAAGCGAGGGTGCTGCTGAGGGCGAAGGCGCTGTTGATGAGGCCGAGGGTACAGAGCCTGCTGCTGCCGTCGAGCCCGAGCCTGCTGCAGAGCCCGAGCCCGAGCCGGCAGAGCCCACGACGGCTGACCTCTACGCCCGTCGTCCCCGCAAGCGCAAGGCCGTCGTCGACCAGCTCGCTCGCGAGCTCGAGGTCGAGGACGATGCCGAGGCTGCTGCCGCCGACGCCCCGAAGGGAGGCGATGAGTAATGCCGATCGGACCTGCGCGCATGCCGCTCTTCGATCACCTGGGAGAGCTCCGTCGCCGCCTGACCATCGTGGTCGTTTCGGTGTTTGCCGCCGCCATCGTGCTGTACTTTGCCACGCCCGTGGTGCTCGATATTCTTGAGGACCCCATCCGCTCCTTTGTGCCGGACGGTAAGTTTTACATCACCACCACGCTCGGCGGCTTTGGCCTGCGCTTCTCGCTTGCCATCAAGATGGCCGTGGTCATGTGCACGCCCATGATCATCTGGCAGATTCTGGCATTTTTCCTGCCGGCACTGCGCCCCAACGAGCGCAAGTGGGTTGTGCCCACGGTGCTCGCCTCGACGGTGCTGTTCTTCCTGGGTGCCATCTTCTGCTACTTCATCATCATCCCGGCGGGCTTTGAGTGGCTCATCGGCGAGACCTCGGCTGTCGCTACGGCGTTGCCCGATCTGGAGAACTACGTCAACATGGAGCTGCTCTTTATGATCGGCTTTGGTGTGGCGTTTGAGCTGCCGCTCATCATCTTCTACCTGTCCGTTTTCCACATCGTGTCCTATGCGGCCTTCCGCAGCGCCTGGCGCTACGTGTACGTAGGCCTGCTCGTGGGTTCGGCTGTGATTACGCCCGACGGCTCGCCCGTTACGCTGGGTCTCATGTATGGCGCCCTGCTCTCGCTCTACGAGATTTCGCTCGCCATCGCTCGCGTGGTCATTACCGCGCGCGAGGGCAAGGAGGGCCTGTTCGTGAGCCGTCTGGACCTGTTCTCGGACGACGAGGACGACGAGGAGTAAATCGGTATGCACGAGGTTGGCATTGTCAACGGCATGCTCGATACAGTGATTCGCGCGGCGCGTGGGGCGGGGGCCTCGCGCGCCGTTTTGGTAACGCTGCGTATCGGGGATATGACCGAAGTTGTGCGCGAGGCGCTCGACTTTGCGTGGGAGACGTTTCGCGACGAGGACCCGCTCACGCGCGGCTGCGAGCTTGCCGTGGAGGAGGTCCATCCACAAAGCGAGTGTCTAGACTGCGGCGAGGTTTTCGACCACGATCGCTTCCACTGTCGCTGTCCTCAGTGTGGTGGTGCCAACGTGCGCCTACTGCACGGCCGCGAGCTCGATATCGCAAGTATCGAAATCGAAACCCCCGACGATTAGCCCGCTAGCCATCTGGTGATGGGGTATAAAGGGGCCAAAGTAAGGAGCGCTAAGTATGGGCGAGAAAACGATTGATATTGCATCGCCGATTCTGTCGCGCAACGAGCGCCTGGCAGATCAGCTGCGTCAGCGATTTAATGAGACAAACACCTACGTGATCAATGTGCTGTCGAGCCCCGGCTCGGGCAAGACCACCACGATTCTGGGCACCAACGAGCGCCTGCGTGACAAAGCCGGCCTACGCTGTGCCGTCATCGAGGGCGATATCGCCTCGGACGTCGACGCCATCACCATGAAGGAAGCCGGCATGCCCGCCATTCAGATCAACACGGGCGGCCTGTGCCACCTCGAGGGCAACATGATCATGGAGGCCGTCGATGCCTTCGACCAGGCCGTCGGTCTGGAGAACATCGACGTCATCTTTATCGAAAACGTGGGCAACCTGGTCTGCCCGGTCGACTTTGACCTGGGCGAGAACCTGTCCATCATGATTCTCTCGGTGCCCGAGGGCGACGACAAGCCCATCAAGTACCCGGGCATCTTCCAACACGCCGGCGCGCAGCTGCTCAACAAGGTCGACGTGGCTCCGGCTTTCGATTTTGACATGGATAGGTATACTAAGACACTCGATGACCTCAATCCGCAGGCGCCGCGGTTTGCCGTGAGCGCGCGCAAGGGCGAGGGCATGGATGCCTGGTGCGATTGGCTCATCGGGCAGATTGAGCAAGCAAGGGCGTAAGTCGGCCGCCATACGGGCGGGCGTAGCCGCAGAGACACGAGATAGGAGCCTCTTTTGAAGCTCATCATCGCAGAGAAAAACGACGCCGCGCGTCAGATTGCCGAGCGTCTGTCCACGGGCAAACCCAAAAAGGACAAGGTGTACAACACCGCCATCTACCGTTTTGAGTGGAAGGGCGAGGAGTGCGTGACCATCGGCCTTGCCGGTCACATCCTTGCGCCCGATTTTTGCGACAGCGTGCTGTTCGATAAAAAGCTGGGCTGGTATTCGGTCACCGAGGACGGCGAGATGCTGCCGGCCGATATGCCCGATGGCCTGGCACGTCCGCCCTACGACACCAAGCGCAAGCCGTTTCTTGCCGATGGTATCTCCATCAAGGGCTGGAAGCTCGAGAGCCTGCCTTACCTCACCTGGGCGCCCGTCATTAAGCTGCCGGCCGAGAAGGAGCTCATCCGCTCGCTCAAGAACCTTGCCAAGAAGTCCGACAGCGTCATTATCGCCACGGACTTCGACCGCGAGGGCGAACTGATCGGTTCGGACGCCCTCAACAAAGTGCGCGAGGTTGCGCCTGACTTGCCGGTCGCCCGCGCCCAGTATTCTTCGTTTACCAAGGCCGAGATTACGCAGGCCTTCGATAATCTTGTCTCGCTCGACCAGAATCTGGCCGACGCCGGCGAGAGCCGCCAGCACATCGATCTCATTTGGGGCGCGGTGCTCACGCGCTACCTGACGCTCGCCAAGTTTGGCGGCTTTGGCAACGTGCGCTCCGCCGGCCGCGTGCAGACGCCGACGCTCGCTCTGGTGGTCGAGCGCGAACGCGAACGCATGGCGTTTGTGCCCGAGGACTATTGGCAGATTCGCGGCATGGGTGCCGCTCAGGGTGCTGCCGAGGATGACCGCTTTAAGATTGCGCACAAGACGGCGCGCTTTACCGACAAGGATGCTGCTGAGACGGCGTACGGTCACGTTGACGGCGCTACGACGGCAACCGTCGCCGCGGTGACCAAGCGCTCGCGTAAGCAGCAGCCGCCCACGCCGTTTGCGACGACCTCGCTGCAGGCTGCCGCCGCGGCCGAGGGCATCTCACCTGCGCGTACCATGCGCATCGCCGAGTCCCTCTACATGGCCGGTCTCATCAGCTACCCGCGTGTCGACAACACCGTGTATCCCGCGACGCTCGATCTGGGCGCCGTGGTGAGCGACCTGGCAAAGATCAACCCGGCGCTGGCGCCCGTGTGCAAAAAGGTGCTCGCCGGCCCCATGAAGCCCACGCGCGGCAAGGTCGAGACCACCGACCACCCGCCTATCTACCCCACGGGCGAGGGCGATCCGTCCACGCTCGATGGCGGCCAGCGCAAGCTCTACGACCTCATCGCCCGTCGCTTCCTGGCAACGCTCATGGGTCCCGCGACTATCGAGAACACCAAGCTCGAGCTCGATGTGAACGGTGAGCCGTTCGTGGCCTCGGGCGACGTGCTCGTGACCCCGGGTTTCCGCGAGGCGTACCCGTACGGTCTTAAGCGCGATGAGCAGATGCCGCCGCTTGAGCAGGGCGACACGGTCGACGTGTTCGACATTAAGCTTGAGGCCAAGCAGACCGAGCCGCCCGCGCGCTACAGCCAGGGCAAGCTCGTGCAGGAGATGGAAAAGCGCGGCCTGGGCACCAAGTCCACGCGCGCGAGCATCATCGAGCGCCTGTATGCCGTGCGCTACCTCAAAAACGATCCCGTTGAGCCGAGCCAGCTGGGCATCGCCATCATCGACGCGCTGTCGCAGTTTGCTCCGCGCATCACGAGCCCCGATATGACCAGCGAGCTCGACGGCGACATGACCCGCGTGGAGCGCGGCGAGGACACCGAAGAGCATGTCGTGACGCACTCGCGCGCGCTGCTGGCCGGCGTGCTCGACGAGCTGCTCAAGCATACGCAGGAGCTGGGCGACGCCATCAGCGACGCCGTCACGGCCGATGCGCGCGTGGGCGCCTGCCCCAAGTGCGGCAAGGACCTGGTTATGAAGACGAGCGCCAAGACCCGCGGCAGCTTTATCGGCTGCATGGGTTGGCCCGACTGCGACGTGACCTATCCGGTGCCGAGTGGCGTCAAGGTGAGCCCGCTCGAGGGCGAGGCCGCCGTGTGCCCCGAGTGCGGCGCGCCGCGCATCAAGTGCCAGCCATTCCGCCAGAAGGCCTTCGAGATCTGCGTGAACCCCACGTGCCCCACCAACTACGAGCCCGATCTTAAGGTGGGCGAGTGCAAGGTGTGTGCCGAGGCCGGACGTCACGGCGACCTGATCGCGCACAAGAGCGAGAAGAGCGGCAAGCGCTTTATCCGCTGCACCAACTACGATGACTGCGGTGTGAGCTATCCGCTGCCGGCGCGCGGCAAGCTCGAGGCGACGGGCGAGACCTGCCCCGAGTGCGGCGCCCCCATCGTGGTGGTCAACACGGCGCGCGGTCCGTGGCGTATCTGCGTCAACATGGACTGCCCGACCAAGGAGAAGAAGCCCGCCCGCGGTCGCAAGACCACAACCAAGGCGAGCACGGCAAAGAAGACGACGGCTAAGAAAGCCACTGCCGCCAAGAAGTCGACCACCAAGAAGACGACGGCCAAGAAGGCCGCCGACAAGTAACGGCGCAGTCGAAACATTGCCCAAAAAAACGAGCGAGGACCCCGCGATCCTCGCTCGTTTTTTTGACCGGCAGTTAGGGACGTTCTTTTTCTGCCGGCAGTTTAGGAACGTCCCTAACTGCCGGCTCGGGAACGACAAAGCGCTAGTTCACCTCGACAGGCTTGGCGCCGGGATAACGCTCCTCAAAGTCTAGGCGGTACTTATTGTCATTGGTGCCCGCCGCGTTGTCGCGCGACAGCGGCGCCACGATCTCATTCTTGTGGTCCGCAGGCTTGGCGTATTTCAGACTGATCTCCCAGGCATCACAGATTGCGTCAATGCGGTGATCCAGGTCGTCGTACAGGGCGATGATGTCCTTCCAGGAGCTGTAGTTTTTGGAGCTCGTCGGGACGTCCAGGTCCTCGACGATGTCGTAATACTGCTCGATGGTGTCCTCCGTGCGCTCGGCGACGTCGGCGAGATTTTGACGGGTGGTTCGATCCTCTTCCAGATAGTTGCCGTTGAAGTTCTGCGCGCAGCCACGGACCTGGCTGTCGAGATCTTCGAGCAGGTCGTAGTATTCGCTCAGGCGACGGTAGAGGTTCTGCTCAGAGAGCGTTGCTTCGCCGCCATCCTCGTCGTCATCGTCATCATCGTCGTACAGGCTGTTGGGATCGCCGAGAGGCTTTAGGTCATCGTCGTCGACGTCATGGTGCAGCTTAGCTACCTCGGCAGTCGTCTGCGTGGCGGCGTTGTCGAACGGTCTGATCGCAAAGAAGATGACCAGGGCGATGATGATCGCCACCAGCACAACGATAACGGCGATAAGCGGCCCGGTGCCGCTCTTTTTGGGAGCGGGGGTCTGTGGCGAAGCGGGCGCGTATGCGGGAGCCGGCTGCTGTTGGGGCGAGCCGCTCGCGACGGGTATGCGCTGCGTGGTCTCGACGGCCTCGGTCCTTGCGGCGGGGTCGGGGCTATAGGCGAGGGGGTCGTCCGCCTTGGCTTGCGGCGTATCAAGGGAGCCGGTCTGCTCAAAAGCGGGCTGGCTATCGCTCGCGGCTGTTTGCTCAACGGGTGCACCGCACGAGGTGCAGAACTTGGCATTATCTTCAAGAAGCTTGCCGCACGAGGCGCAATACCGAGACATTGCCACTCCTTTCGCCACATTTCAATGCAATACGACGATTATACCCAGCATCCAAAATTCCCCATCATACGTTGCGGTGAAATAGGGACTGTTTGGCGGTCTCAGAGCTTCAATCAGTCCCTATTTCACCGCAACTTTGGAAAGGCACCTTTAGCCATTGGGGACGCGCCGAGCACTGGGGTATCATGGCTTGGTTGCTGTAACTCGCATTTACGCGCCTTGTAGGAAGGGGCTGCGCCCATGGCTTTTGAGCCTGCTCAACATAGCTTTATCACGCTCGAGGGCGTCGACGGTGCCGGCAAGTCCACGCAGGCGCGCCTGCTTGCCCGCGCGCTCGAGCTCGCTGGCCACCAGGTTGTGAGCCTGCGCGAACCGGGCGGCACCGCCATCAGCGAAAAGATCCGCGCCCTGCTGCTCGACCCCGCCAATATGGCGATGGGCGACACCTGCGAGTTGCTGCTCTACGAGGCTGCGCGTGCCCAGCTGGTGCACGAGGTCATAGCCCCCGCCCTTGCGGCCGGCAAGGTGGTCCTGTGCGATCGCTTCTACGATTCCACGACCTGCTACCAGGCGTTTGCCGATGGCCTCGACCGCCAGATGGTGCGCGACGCCAACAACCTGGCCGTCGCGGGAACGCACCCGGCGCTCACACTCGTCTACCACATCACGCCCGAGCAGGCGGCGCTACGCATGGCAGCCCGTGGCGCGGCAGATCGCATGGAGGCTAAGGGCATAGCATTCCAGGAGCGTGTGTACCAGGGATTTTGTGCCATTGCTGCCGAGGAGCCAAACCGCGTAAAGCTCATCGACGCCACTACGACCGTCGAGGAAGTTTTCGAGAAGACGGTCGAGCAGGTTCGCGCGTACGGTCTCGATATCCCCCAGGATGCTGTCGCCGCCGCGCTTGCCAAGGAGGCCGAGTAACATGGCCCCCGCTCAGGCAAGCCTGCTGGCCAAGCTCGACACCCAAGAGCGCGTGCGCGACTTTTTGACCAATGCCGTCGCCAGCGGCCGTGCATCGCACGCCTACCTGTTTTTGGGCGCCCCCGGCGCGGGCAAGCTCGATGCCGCGTGGGCGCTCGCCCAAGCCTTCCTGTGCGAGCAGGACGGCTGCGGCGCATGCGACAGTTGCGTGCGCGTCTCTCGGCATACGCATCCCGACGTGCACTATTACACGCCCGAGAGCGCCACGGGCTACCTTATTGCCCAGACCCGCGAGCTGCTCGATGACGTGCCGCTGGCACCCATTCGCGCCAAGGCCAAGGTCTACATCATCGACCGTGCCGAGCAACTGCGCGCCAACACCGCCAACGCACTGCTCAAAACACTCGAGGAGCCGCCCGAGGGCGTTATGTTTATCTTGCTGGGCACCTCGGCAGACGTGATGTTGCCCACCATCGTGAGCCGCTGCCAGTGCGTGCCGTTTCGGCTGGTGTCGCCCGCCGTCGCCGCGCAGGCCGTGAGCCGCGCCACCGGTCAGGATATCGCGCGTTGTCGCATGGCCGTCGCCGTGGCGGGAAGCCCCACGCGTGGCATCGAGTTCCTCAAGAGCG
This sequence comes from Collinsella sp. AF29-7AC, assembly GCF_003475665.1. Taxonomy (NCBI): domain Bacteria; kingdom Bacillati; phylum Actinomycetota; class Coriobacteriia; order Coriobacteriales; family Coriobacteriaceae; genus Collinsella; species Collinsella sp. AF29-7AC. The sequence goes on along the minus strand of NZ_QRQX01000015.1, from coordinate 24,738 downwards.
CCGAGCGTCAGGATGCTCGCCGCCAGATGGTTCGCGCCATCGATTCGCTCATCGCCGCCGACGAGGCCGACGTGCTCAGCCGCGCCAAGTCACTCATCGTCGCCGTTAAGGCGCCGCTCGCCGAGGTCAAGTCCACGCAGGAAAAGGTGCTCGAGCAAAATGCCGACTACCTGTCGCGTGGAGCATTGAAGCAGCTTGAGGACCGCAACAAGCGCGAACTCAACGCGCGCGAGCGTTCGGGTATCATGGAAGCGCTGGCGAGCGCGCGGACGCTCATGCGCGACGTGCTGCTGACACTTCAGGACGAGGCAACCGACGTGGTGAACGAGGACGTGCGCGACGCGATCGGTCGGCTTGCCGCCGCGACCAATGTTGCGGGTGCCACCCAGGCGCTCGAGGCGGTTGCGACCGCCGAGCGCAACATCGCCAGAAACGTTACTCCCCAGTTGGCCATCGAGGTCATGCTGTTCGATATCAGGAAGGCACTGAAATGCCGTTAGTCGTACCCGTTAAGTTTACCTACGCCTCGCGCGACCTGTGGTTCGACCCGCAGGATTTGGATATCCTCGAGGCCGATTATGCCATCTGCTCCACCGAGCGCGGAACCGAGATCGGCCTGGTCACGGCCGATCCCTTCGAGGTACCGCAGGACGAGATCGGCCAGCCGCTCAAGCCCGTGCTGCGCGTGGCGAGCGACATCGACCTGCAGCTTGCCGATGATCTGGCCATCCAGGGCGACGAGGCCATGGTCGATTTCCGTCGCCTGGTCAAGGAGCTCGACCTCGAGATGAAGCCGGTCGGCGTGGAGTACCTGTTTGGCGGCGAGAAGGCCGTGTTCTATTTTGCGGCCGAGGAGCGCGTCGATTTTCGTCAGCTCGTCAAGGACCTTTCCTCGACGCTGCACATTCGCGTCGACATGCGCCAGATCGGCGTGCGCGACGAGACCCGCCTGGTGGGCGGCTATGCCCAGTGCGGACAGGAGCTCTGTTGCACGCGCTTTGGCGGACAGTTTGAGCCCGTCTCGATCCGCATGGCAAAAGAGCAGGACCTGCCGCTCAACTCGTCCAAGATCAGCGGCGTGTGCGGCCGCCTGATGTGCTGCCTGCGCTACGAGTTCGAGGCCTACAAGGACTTTAAGAGCCGTGCGCCCAAAAAGAAGACGCTCATCGATACGCCGCTCGGCAAGGCGCGTATTCAGGAATATGACACGCCGCGTGAGCAGCTGGTGCTGCGCCTGGAGAACGGCAAAGTCTTTAAGGTCAACCTGGCCGATATGACCTGCTCGGAGGGCTGCAAGAAGAAGGCTGCCGAGCAGGGCTGCAATTGCCGCCCCGACTGCGTGACGCGCGATGTGCTCGAGCGCATCGAGTCGCCCGAGATGCGCCTGGCGCTCATGGAGCTCGACCGCGAGAACGGCGTCGACGTGGGCGATGGCCTGTCGAACGCTGATCGCCTGGCGGGCATATCGATGCCCAAGCGCCGTCGCCGTGATGCTGATTCCGATGCTCGCGCCGGTCAGAGCCAGGGCGAGGGTCGTGGCCGCGGAAAGGGCCGTGGCAATGCCGCAACGCCTGAGGCCGAGGAGGCCGCCGGTGGCCGTCGTCGTCGCAAGCGCGCAGGCTCGGGCGATGCTGCCGAGGCTGCAGCCGCGGGCAAGAACGCCTCTCGCGAGCGCGAGGCTCAGCAGCCCCAGCAGCAAAACCGCGGCGGTGGCATGAACCCCACGCGCCGTCGCCGTCGTCATCTGTCGAGCGAGGAGCGCGAGGACGCCTTCCGCGCCGCAGCTGCTCGCGAGGCTGGTGCCGCTTCCAAGGGTCCCTCGGCCTCCGATGCGCCTGTCGACAAGGGCGGCAAGTCACGTGGCGAGGAGGAGCGCGCGCCGCGTCCGCGCCGTCGCCATTCCTCGGGCGCGCAACAGAAGCCCTCAGTGCCCTCCGTTGCCGATCAGGTCTCGGATGGCGAGGTCAAGGTCACGCGCCGTCGTCCCGGAGATGGCGGGGGAGCGGCTGCCAAGGCTTCGCGTGGTGCCGCTCGCGACGAGTGCGAGCCGCGCGAAGATCGTGGTGGCGAGGGCTCGGCCGACCAGGGTCAAAAGCGCCGTCGTCGTCGCCGTTCCCGCAAGCCGCGCCAGGATGGTGGCGAGGGCTCGACCCCGTCTTCGTCCGCACCACAACCGCCCGCCGGCGAATAACGCCCGCGAGCGGATTTAGCCCGCCTTGCCCCGAGGGCATCGGGGTATCATAGCGCTGAATCAACAACCCTCCCTGCGACCGAACGTAGGGAGGGTTGTGTCTTGAAGAGCCATCTGAACAAATTGAGCCGTCTGCAGGGTGCCGGCGCCCTACCGTTTGCGGACGAATTGCTGCCGTTTGCCGAGCGGGCGGCACGCGAGGCACTCGAGGCATTGTCGCCAACACGATGTGCCGGCTGCGAGCGCGCCGGTGCGCTTATTTGCCAAGACTGCCTGGCCGCGCTCACGCTCATCGACCCACGTCATAGCTGTACCCGATGCGGCGCCCCGTTTGGGGATTTGCTGTGCACTGAGTGTTCGGTCGAGGGCACGTCCTCGGCAATGGCGGAGACGCTCGACCGCTGCCTGGCGTGCTCCGTCTATGCGCATCCGCTGCCGCGCATCATTAAAGCGTACAAGGACGCGGGCGAGCGACGCCTGGCGCCGTATCTGGCGGAGCTGCTCTACGACACCGCCCTGCATGCCCAGGTCGTAGCGCCCGAACGCTTAGGAGGTGTGCTGTCCGGTGCGGATGCGGTGGTGTTTGTGCCTGCGACGGCGGCAGCGTTTCGGCGGCGTGGTTTTGATCATATGGAGGCTATTGCGCGCCCATTTTGCGAGCTGTCGGGTGTTCCCCTGCTCGATGCTCTCGTCAAGTACGGGCATGGCGACCAGCGCGAACTCGGTCGTGAGGAGCGCCGCGAGCGTGCCCAAGGCATGTACGAGACGGTTGAGGACGTGCACGGCCGCCGCCTGCTGCTGATCGATGACGTTATCACCACGGGTGCGACGATGTCCGCGGCTTCGGCGGAACTCAAGCGCGCCGGCGCTGCGGCAGTCGATGGCATTGCTATCGCACGTGTTTGGTAGGGGTGGTTTTGTGGCAGTGAAGATTGAGCGGCGCAACGAGCCGACAGGCGAACAGCTAGCGGCTTCCGTAATCCTAACAGGTGCCTCGGCGCTTCGCATGATGCGCGCCGAGCGCCGGCAGATGGGCTATATCAGCTGGAAGGACCTTAATCCCGATGAAGAGCGCCGTGTGCTGCGCACGTCGTCGCCCTCGACCGAGGATATCTATCTTCCTGACTTGGTGCGAATTGGAGCCAAAAGTGGCGAGGTGCAGGAAGATCTGTGCTTGTTGGTGGGATCTGCGGCGCAGCGCCGCCGCATGCCTGGCGTAGGCTGGTCCGTGTGTTCCGGGTTGCCCGCCGGCTCGATTCTAGAGGTGGAACCGGGGGTGTACAGCCTATCTCCCGAGGCCCTTTGTGTTGCCGTTGCGCGTGAGGTCGGCTGCATCCAGGCGTTTGCCCTGGCCCAGGAGCTGTGCTCTAAGATTTCACTGAGCGACCGCGGGAAGTATCTGCCTCCCTACACCTCGCCTGTTACGAATAAACTTGCAAAGGACAAGGACCAGCCAGCAGACGTGGGCTACTTTGAAGTCGAGCCGGTGCTGATGCCCGATCGTCTGGCAGATTACCTTGCGGCATGCAAGGGGAATGTGGCCAAACAGCTGCTGCGTCTGTGTCCCTATCTTTCGGAAAACCTGCTCTCGCCCATGGAGTGCATCATGCTCGCCCTGTTTTCGCTTCCGTTTTCCTATGGCGGGTTTGCCTGCGGACCTTTTAAGACCGACTACAAGATCGAGTTCGATGACCGTGCGCAGGCAATCTCGGGGATGCCCCATGCAGTTTGCGATGCATATCAGGAGGCAGCCCGGTTTGACCTGGAATACAACGGTGAGCTGGGCCATTCCTCTCGGAGGGGACGTATCCATGATGAAAAGCGCAACACGGGCTTGATTACTATGGGAATCGAGGTCGCGACGGTCAACAACGAAATGCTCTGTGACATGGAAGCGATGGAAGCGCTCGCATGGCGCATGCACCAGCGTATGCGAAAGCGGTACCGGAATCGTGTCGATGCCCGCAGGAAGAAGCAAGAGGCGTTGCTTAACACGCTGCGGGCGTGTTTTGGGCTTAAGCCGGTCTAATTCACGTCGAAAATAGGGGGTTAATCATATGCCCTGGCCAAAATATGGCAAATATGAGTACTGTCACTAAATCAGTAACAGCAAAATCAAGGAATTTAGGACTCGGAGGCGTCATAAAGTAAGAAGATAATAAACAAATGTAGAATAACTAAGCATCAGGTTGGCGACACTGAGCGCAAAATCTGTCCGAGAGGCTAAAACTGCCTGTTACTAAATTGGTGACAGTACTCATATTTGCCATTTTTTGGCCACAGCACCCTAGGAAGGGTGCCCCGGAGCTCCCCATAGGGGAGCTCCGGGCTTCACAGGGGCACGAATAGCCCACTCCGACCTGCGAAATCTGTACTCGCGATGCGAATGACGCCCCTAACCTTAAACTTTAGCTTGAACTTAGCTATAATGCGCTACGTTCCTACCAGGCTGTGGTTGCGGACGGACGAAATGCCCGTCCTAGTCCAAGACAGACGCGGTCAAAGGGATCCACGTAAGCGACCGCGTGCGCGCGGCGCGATCATGGCGCGTCCTAGATGTAAGCCGCACCGTCCGTTCTACTTTCTTTGGGGCAATACCGCCTCGCGGGCGAGCGGGCCAGTCGTGAAGGTGGCTGCGGCCTCCCGAGCAAACACCCCGGTGCGCAAGTGTGGGGTCAAATACCAGGTCAGCTGGTGGGAACAACCTGATATTCCGCGCAACGCACGGATCGTATACGACACAGAAGGCAGGGTAGTGGACATGGTGAGGGGCAGCTTGATGCACGCGGCTCGGTTAGGTGCTGGGACCGCAGCGGTCATTGCCGTTTTGGGCCTGAGCGGATGCGCGTTCAACCCGCTGTCTACGTTCACGACTCCCACGATCGACCAGATCGAGTACGAGACCGTCACGCCCACGGTGTCGGACGATGCCCTGGTCACTCCCGGAACCCTGACGGTCGCCCTCGATACCTCCGATGCGCCGCAGGCCATGCAGGGCGCTGACGGCGAGCTCACGGGGTATGCAGTCGACGCTGCCCGCGCCCTCGCAAGCCGCATGGGCCTTAAGGTCGCCTTTGTCGATGCGTCCTCGGCAGGTTCCGCGCTCGGCGACAAAAAGGCTGATATCTTTATCGGCGAGATTAACTCCACGGACGGGGACGTTAGCTCGCTCGGCACCTGCCTGTACGATGCCGCTTCCGTGTTCGGTAAAACCAGCGATGGTGGGTCGCTAAGCGTTTCCACCGATACCCTTAACACGTCTACTCTGGGTGTCCAGATGTCCTCGGCCTCGCAGGAGGCGCTTGCTAAGCAGAGCATCACCGCCAACCAAAAGACCTACTCCAACATCAACGAGTGCTTTGAGGCGCTCGAGTCCGGCGAAGTCGACTATGTGATCTGCGACTCCACGGCCGGCGGCTACCTTGCACGCCTGATGAGCGAGATCTCCTATGTCGGTGCGCTCGAGGCGCCCTCGACGCTTGGTGTTGCGGGCCTCTCGTCCAATGACGAACTGTGTCGTGCCGTGAGCGATGCCCTCGACGGCATCACGGTCGACGGTACGCTCGAGGCGGTCCACTGCGTCTGGTATGGCACGATGCCCTACGACCTCACCACTAAGACAGTATCTGGTGTCAACCTTCAGTCGTCTGGCTCCGCATCCTCCGGCAGCGAGTCCTCCGATTCCAACAGTGAGACCGCATCCTCCGAGGACAAATCGTCCAGCCAGGAAGGCACCATCACCGACGACGACATTAACAAACTTAATAGCTAGTTATTGCTAGGGGTGGTGTCTCCTATACGTTGGAAAGGACGCCTTTTCACGGTTTCAACACGCACTGGCGGGCTTCCCCAATAGGGGAGCCCGGCTTTTTCATCCCTATAAAACCAGCAGGTCAAAGCCAATTTTCGGGGCCAAATACAAAGCCGTCGGCTCCCTTCTATAGCGCACTTTGCCACAGAAAAGTGCGAGACTTCGGTATGCGGTATCAAGCAATCGTTATTCGGGTCTTTAGGAATCCGCGTGATTAAATGCACGGCAATGGGTACATAGCCAGTACAGTAAGTCCCCGAGGCAGATTGGAGCCACGTATGGATATCAAGGTTTCTGGACGCAAGACGACGGTAACCGATGCTCTGCGTGCGCATGTGGATGAGAAGATCGGCGAGGCGCTCAAGGTTTTCGATATCGAGCCCATGACGGTCGACGTTGTACTTCGCTATGAGAAGAACCCCTCGAACCCCAACCCGGCAATCGTCGAGGTTACGGTTCGTGCCCGCGGTTCGGTGATTCGCGTTGCTGAGCACGGTGCAGATATGTACGCCGCCATCGACCTCTCCGCCGATAAGGTCACCCGCCAGCTGCGCAAGTTCAAGACCAAGGTCGTGGACAACCGCCAGGGCGGTGCCAGCGCCGCGGATGTCGCGCCGGTCGAGCGCGTCGAGGATCTGGCCGACCTGCTGCTGCCCGAGGAAGAGGACGACCTGCTCGTCCGCGAGAAGGTTATCGACGTCACCCCGATGACTGAGGAGCAGGCGCTGGTGCAGACCGATCTGCTGGGCCACGACTTCTACGTGTTCGAGAACGCGACGACCGGCCTCATCAATGTGGTGTATCACCGTAAGAATGGTGGATATGGCATCATCAAGCCCCGCATCGAAACACTTGACGAGTAAAATACGTTAACTTGCATGAGTTAACGGTTGGCGGCCATCCCATGCGGGTGGCCGCCTTTTTACGTAAGGAGTCGCTTTGATGGACAAGGCCGCATCCGCCGGTCATTCGGACCGTTGCCGCATCGTCGTCGATACCTGCTGCGACTTTAGCCCCGAGGTCGCCGCGAACCTCGATGTCGATATCCTGGGTTTCCCCTTCATTATCGATGGCGAGGAGCGTACGGACGACATCTGGTCGAGCATGAGCCCTAAGGAGTTCTACGACCGCATGCGCGCCGGTGCCCGCGTGTCCACCTCGGCTGTGTCGCTCGGTCGCTATATCGAGTTCTTTACCGAGTGCGCCAAAGAGGGCACGCCCACGGTCTACCTGTGCTTTACCTCGGCGCTGTCGTCGAGCTACAACTCCGCGTGCCAGGCGGCAGATGCCGTGCGCGCCGAGTATCCCAACTTTGAGCTCTACGTGGTCGACAACGCTCTGCCCTGCGCGACCGGCGCGCTCTTGGCGCTCGAGGCCGTGCGCCAGCGTTCGGCGGGACTGACCGCCAAGCAGCTGGTCGACTGGGCAAACGAGGCTAAGACCTATGTCCACGGTTACTTTACGCTCGAGAGCTTTGACGCGCTGGCTGCCGGCGGCCGCATTCCGCCCGCGGCGGCACAGCTCACGGCAAAGCTCGACGTCAAACCCGAGCTGTCCTACGACCTGGCCGGCTCGCTGTCGCTGATCGGCGTCAACCGCGGCCGCAAGAAGGCGCTCAAGTCCATCCTCAAGTCGTTCCGCGAGAACTATGTGCCCGATCGCACCATGCCCATCGCCATTATGACGGCCGACGCCGAAAAGGACGGCGACTGGCTCGAAGCCGCCATCCGCAAGGAGGAGGGTTGCGCCGACGTCACGATCATTCGCAGCTCCGTGGGTCCCACCATTGGCTCGCACGTGGGCCCCGGCATGGTGGCCTGCGCGTTTTGGGGTAAGAACCGCGCCGACAAGGCGTCGCTTTCCGACCGCATCGCCCGCCGCGTGCGCGGTCAGTAGGCAAGTAACGCGGCCGTAATCGATCCCAACTCACAGCCCAAACGCTGGCACCGAGTATTCAACCTGGTAATAACACCCAACCCAAAAGGAAAGGTTTCATGGCAAACAAGCTCTCTGTCGCATTCATCGGCACCGGAATCATGGGTGCCCCCATCGCCGGCCACATCCTGGATGCCGGCTATCCCGTCACGGTCAACAACCGTACCAAGTCCAAGGCCGTCGCGCTTATCGAGCGCGGTGCCGTTTGGGCCGATACGCCGGCAGATGCCGTGGCGAACGCCGACGTCGTCTTTACCATGGTGGGTTATCCCTCCGAGGTCGAGGAGCTCTACCTGGCGGGCGACGGCCTGCTCGCGTGCACTAAGCCCGGCGCGGTCCTGATCGACCTCACCACAAGCTCGCCCGAGCTGGCGCGCGACATTGCCGAGGCCGCCCAGGTTTCCGGCCGCATGGCGTTTGACTGCCCCGTCACCGGCGGCGAGTCGGGCGCTATCGCCGGTACGCTCACGGCTATCGTGGGCGCTACCGAGAACGACATCGCGCCGGTCCGCGACATCCTTGCCACCTTTGCGGCCAACATCTGCTGCTTCGACGGCGCCGGCAAGGGCCAGGCTGCCAAGCTCGCCAACCAGGTGTCGCTGGGCGCCTGCATGGTCGGCATGGCAGACGCCATGGCATTTGCCGAGCTGAGCGGCCTTGACCTGGAGAAGACCCGCCAGATGATTCTGGGCGGCACCGGCAAGTCCGGCGCCATGGAGAGCCTGGCCCCCAAGGCGCTCGACGGCGACTACAAGCCCGGCTTTATGGTCGAGCACTTCATTAAGGACCTGCGTCTGGCGCTCGCCTACGCTGATGACCGCGAGCTCGCGCTGCCCGGCGCCGACGTGGCCTTTACGCTCTACGACATGCTCGACGCCATCGGTGGTGCCAAGCTGGGCACTCAGGCCATCACGGTCCTCTATAAGGAGGAGGCCGATGCCATCGCCGCCGGTCTGGACTGGTCGCAGTATCGTCCCGAGGAGCATGGCGCTCACGAGGAAGGTTGCGGTTGCGGCGAGCACGGCGAGGACCATGAGTGCGGTTGTGGCCATCACCACGGCGAGGACCACGAGTGCTGCGGCGGCCACGGCCATGACGACGGCCACGAGTGCTGCTGTGGCCACCATCACGGGGAGTAGCGCCCATGAGCTGGACGTTCGTGGTGCTTGCGCTGGTGCTCTTTCTCTTTGCGATCTACATCGGCTTTCTGTGCGGCCAGTGGGCGTGCGAAAAGCGTGTCATCACCAAGCGCGACTACTGGATTGCCAACTTTGCAGGAGCGGCGGCAGTCGTCCTGCTGACCTGGGTGTTCTCGCTGTTCCCGCTGGTGCAGTTTGCGCCGATCGGCTGGCTCGGTGGCTTTATCGCCGGCCTTAAGATGAGCTTTGGCGAGTCCGTCGGTCCGTGGCGCAAGCACGACGAGGTCTTTAACGTCAACAAGGCTCATCGAGCCGCCGCCGACGCGGGCGATGGCGAGGAACGCCGCCGTGCACGTCGCAATGGCGCGGCCGACCGACAGCTCATCTCGGTCACCGATGACAGCAAGGGTGCTGGCAAGCACGCCAAGAAATAAAAAGAAGAGGTAACTATGGCAGAAAACAAAGACGAACAGCTCACCGACGAGGAGCTGGCACAGCTCCAGCTGGCAGAGGAGAACGAGAACGCCGTCGATCGACTGGTCCAGGAGCTCGGCTGCCCCACGCGCCGCATCCGCCAGTTTGCCGCCCGCGTGCTGCACCTGCTTGCCGAGCGCGATCCGCAGCGCGTCGAGCCCTGCGTACCCGCGCTGATCGAGGCGCTCGACCGCCCCGAGGCGCAGACCCGCTGGGAGGCCCTCGATGCCCTGACGGCGCTCGCCACCACCTGCCCCGAGCAGCTGGGCGATGCCTTTGAGGGCGCCGAGACCGCACTGTTCGACGAGATCTCCTCCACGCTGCGCTATGCCGCCTTCCGCCTGCTGTGCGTGTGGGGCGCCACGAGTGTCGAGCGTTCGCGCGAGGCTTGGCCCATCCTGGACGAGGCCATCCAGTGCTACCACGGCGACCTTGAGTATCGCGATATGCTCGGTTGCCTGTACGAGTTTTGCCAGGGCGAGATCGACGCCGAGGTTGCCGAGAAGCTTGCGCTGCGCCTTAAGTTCGATGCCGAGAACGGCAAGGGCAGCTATCTCAAGGCGCGTTCGAGCGAGATTTGCGAAATGCTTGTTAAACGTTTTGGCCTGGATCTCTCCAAAAAGAAGAAGCGTGCTAGCGTTAAAAAATCTGACGACGCCGAAGACGAGGAGTAACAGATTATGGCGCACGATGTAGTCCTGATTCCCGGTGACGGCATCGGTCCCGAGATTACGCAGGCCATGCGCCGCGTGGTCGAGGCCACCGGTGTCCAGATCAACTGGAACGTCCAGGAGGCCGGTGCCGGCGTCATGGACGAGTTTGGCACGCCGCTGCCCCAACATGTGCTCGATGCGGTCGCCGAGACCAAGGTTGCCATCAAGGGCCCCATCACCACGCCGGTCGGCACGGGCTTCCGTAGCGTTAACGTCGCCCTGCGCAAGCACTTCGACCTGTACGCCTGCGTGCGCCCCTGCCTGTCGCAGCCGGGCGACGGCTCGCGCTTCCGCGACGTCGACCTGGTCATCGTGCGCGAGAACACCGAGGACCTCTACGCCGGCATCGAGTTCGATGAGGGCGCTGCCGAGGTCGAGGAGCTCTCGCAGCTTGTCGAGCGTTCGGGCCAAAAGACCTTCGCCGCCGATTCCGCGATCTCGATCAAGCCGATCTCCATCGCCAAGAGCCGCCGCATTGTGGAGTATGCCTTTGAGTATGCCCGCCGCTGCGGCCGCAAAAAGGTGACGGCCGTGCATAAGGCCAACATCATGAAGGCGACCGACGGCTTGTTCCTGCGCGTAGCGCGCGAGGTGGCCTCCAACTATCCCGATATCGAGTTCAACGACAAGATCGTCGACGCCACCTGCATGGGCCTGGTCCAGAACCCCAACGACTTCGATGTCTTGGTGCTGCCCAACCTGTACGGCGACATCGTGAGCGACCTGTGCGCCGGCCTGGTTGGTGGCCTGGGTATGGCTCCGGGTTCCAACATCGGTGCCGATTGCGCCATCTTTGAGGCAACGCACGGCTCCGCGCCCGATATCGCCGGTCAGGATATCGCCAACCCCACGGCCGAGATCCTCTCTGCTGCGATGATGCTCGATCACCTGGGCGAGAACGATGCTGCCAATCGCATTCGTGCCGCCGTCTCCGCCACGCTCGACGAGGGCGAGCAGGTTACCGGTGACGTGCGTCGTGCCCAGACCGGCTCCGTTGAGGGCGCTGTGGGCACGCAGGCCTTTGCCGATGCCGTTATCGCGCACCTGGCCTAAGGTATGAACGCTGCAAACGCCTAAATAGTACTTAAGTGTTTGCGTATAACCTAAGAATCAATACGCCCGGCGCCTCGTCGGGCGTATTCTATTGGGGACTATGTTTCCTAACAAGGAGTAATTGATATGGGTCTGATTCAAAAGAAGGACGAGAAGGACGAGATCGACGGCATCCAGATCATCGAGCGCGGCGAAGGCCCCGACGGTGACGAGGACGAGAAGATCGATCTGGTCGCCGGTACGTCTGCCGAGCACATTGCCGCCGGCACGACGGCCGAGGAGGAGGACGCCCGACTGGAGGCTCAGATTGCCGCGGATGCCGCTGACGAGAACCTCATGCCCGAGGAGCAGGACGAGGACGACGACTCCGACGTGGACGACCACGCTTGCAAGCACAAGAAGACGATGATTGCCATCTTTGTGGTCGCCGTCGTGATCGCTGCCGTGGTCGGCTTCTTTATCGGCAACGGTGGTTTTGGCGGCAAGGGCGTCGGCTCGGCGACCCTGACCGAGGACCAGCTCGATTCGACCGTGGCAAGCTATAGCTACAACGGCAAGAAGAGCGACATCACCGCGCGTGAGGCCATCGAGAGCCAGTACAGCCTCGACACCGTCAAGGATAGCGATGGCAACTACACCGCTCCTTCTGCTGACGTCATCCTGTCCTACGTGCGCAACCAGATTCTGCTGGACGCTGCCGAGGACGAGGGCGTTACCGTTTCTTCCAAGGAAATGAAGCAGTACGCCGAGGATTCCATCGGCACCTCCGACTACAAGACCATGGCCACGCAGTACGGCGTGTCCAAGGACCAGGCCAAGCAGATCGTCCGTCAGTCCGCGACGCTACAGAAGCTCTATAAGAAGAAGGTCGGCGACAGCTCCGCAAGCATGCCAACCGCCCCGACCGAGCCTGCTGACGGCAACGAGGAGACCGCGAGCAAGGACTACGCCGACTACATCATCAACCTTGCCGGCGACGAGTGGGATAGCGAGAAGGGCACTTGGAAGGACGCCGACAGCACCTACGCTAAGGCGTTCGCCGACGATGCCTTTACTGCCGATAGCGCAACCTATAAGCAGGCCATGACCGCCTATTACACCGCCTACCAGCAGTACTCTTCGCAGGCCTCGAGCGCCAGCTCCAAGTGGACCGAGTATGCTAACGGCCTCTACGCCAAGGCCAACATCAGCATCTACGGCCTGTTTGCGTAAGTTCTGTCTGCACTACTGCGCGCTAACCGATCTACCTGATTAAGCCCGCTAGAACGACAACGTTCTAGCGGGCATTTTGTTACCGAAACCACTAGGATAGGACTTGCGCCCGTGCAAGTGCTTCATCGGGTATCCTCAATTCATCCGGGAAAACGGCCGTAAACGATTGCAAATAACCGGTGAACGGTCGAAAACTACCGTTCACCGATAATATCGAAACTGGTTCTAACTGGTATTAAGTCAAAAAGACCAATTCACAAATCTTCACAATGACCTGCATTTTATCTACACGCCATTTTTAGCCACCCTGCGTTGTTTAGACACGAAAAAAGTTCCGATCTTTCGTCAAATCATTTCGAAACGGTTTCAAAACCGCAGGTAGAAGTGTTAATGAGCGGTAAACGGTCGATTTTTCGCCGTGAACGGTGCAAAAACGTTTTACTGTATGAATCAACGAAAGCAACCTCTTCTGTGGTGATATAGTGACAACAACACGTCACGTGGTTACTACCAGTTGAGAGACCACTGGTTCTCAAAGAACGCTTTCCAAGAAGCTTTAAGGGCGTCCGCCCGCTGGCTTCCGAAAACATCGGACTCAGATCGTACACACCTTCGGAAGGGAAATTTGAATGGTTGGCTTTATTCTTACCGGTCATGGACAGTTCGCACCCGGCCTCGCAAGCGCTATCGCTATGGTCGCCGGTGATCAGCCCGCTTTTACCGTCGTTCCTTTCGAGGGCGACCAGGCTGCTTCCTACGGTGAGGATCTCCGCGCCGCTATCACCGCCATGCGCGAGGAGTGCGATGGCGTGCTCGTCTTTACCGACCTGCTTGGTGGTACCCCGTTCAACCAGGCAATGATGATTGCCCAGGATGTCGACAACGTCGAGATTCTGACTGGCACGAACCTTCCCATGGTTATTGAGCTTCTGTTCCTCCGCGGCAACGCTACGCTCGCCGAGCTTGGCGAGCAGGCCGTGACCGTTGGCCAGACGGGCATCACCGCCCAGACGGTTGCCTCCGTCGCTGGTGCCGAGGAAGAGGATATCTTCGGTGACGAGGACGGCATCTAATGGCCGATTTCGGAGCCAGCGTCCTGAGCTCCTCGGTCGCTCTTTTAGGCCTGCTTGTCGTCATGGGCTTGATTTACACCATCTGGTCGCAAATCAACATGAAGAAGAAGCAGAAGTACTTCAAGGAGCTACACACCGAGCTCAAGCCGGGTCAGGAGGTTCTTTTCGCCGGCGGTATCTACGGAACCGTCAAAGGCATCGAAGGCGAGAAGGTCCAGATCAAAGTCCGATCCGGCGCCGTTGTAGATGTTTCGCGTTACGCGATTCAGGAGATCAAGTAACTGTCGTCAGCAAATAACGAAAGGAAGCTGATCAACATGGCAGAACCCAACATTCTTCTTACCCGCATCGATAACCGACTGGTCCATGGTCAGGTCGCTACCCAGTGGAACTCCACCTTGGGCTCCAACCTCATTCTCGTCGCCAACGACGATGTGTCGACTAACACCATGCGCCAGAACCTCATGAAGATGGCCGCTCCCGCCGGCGTCGCTACTCGTTTCTTCTCTCTGCAGAAGACCATCGACGTCATTGGCAAGGCGAGCCCGCGCCAGAAGATCTTCATCGTGGCCGAAACACCGGAAGACGTGCTTACGCTCGTCAAGGGCGGTGTGCCTATAAAGAAGGTAAACATCGGCAACATGCACATGTCGGAAGGAAAGCGCCAAGTCGCCACCTCCGTCGCAGTTAACGACGAGGATGTCGCTGCGTTTAAAGAGCTGCAGGAATTGGGGGTGGAGTTGGAGATCAGGCGCGTTCCGAGCACGCCTGTTGAGGACACGAGCAAGCTCTTCTCGTAATCCTCATGATCCACGTTGTCAGGAATGAAACCCTGACATTCTGTACGTGAAATCCAAAGTGCGTACATACATTTTGAAAGGAGGAGCAAGATGGAATACTCGATCATCCAGGTCGCTCTGGTCTTCATCGTCACGTTCGTCGCGGCAATCGACCAGTTCAACTTCCTCGAGTCTCTCTATCAGCCCATCGTCACCGGCGCCGTCATCGGTCTTATCCTTGGCGACCTCAACACCGGTCTTCTCGTGGGTGGTACCTATCAGCTCATGACGATCGGCAACATGCCGATCGGAGGCGCTCAGCCGCCTAACGCCGTCATCGGCGGCATCATGGCAGCCATTCTCGCTATCGCTACGGGCCTCGAGCCCAACGCGGCAGTCGGCCTTGCCATTCCGTTCGCTCTGCTTGGTCAGCTCGGCGTTACCCTGGTCTTCACGCTTATGTCGCCGCTCATGTCCTCTGCGGACAACATGGCTCACAACGCTGACACCAAGGGTATCGAGCGTCTGAACTACTTCGCCATGGCTCTGCTCGGCCTGATCTTCGCCGTCGTCGTCACCCTGTTCTTCATCGCTGGCGCCACCATCGGTCAGACCATCGCTTCCGCCATCCCGACTTGGCTGCAGACCGGTCTCTCCGCTGCAGGCGGCATGATGCGCTTCGTCGGCTTCGCCGTCCTGCTCAAGGTTATGATGAACCGCGATATGTGGGGCTTCTTCCTCATGGGCTTTGGCCTCGCGCTCATCACCGTTGCCAACGATTCTCTGGCAACCCCTGCTCTGCTCATCCTCGCTCTCATCGGCTTCGGCATCGCTTTCTGGGACTTCCAGCAGCAGACCGAGCTGAAGGGTGCAGCTGTTTCTGACGGAGGTGACTTCGAAGATGGCATCTAATGAGTATGTGATCCCGGAGCACTACGAGGATCTCACTCCTGCTCCGCAGCTCGACCAGAAGACCCTCAACAAGATGGCCTGGCGCTCCTGCTTCCTGCAGGCCTCGTTCAACTACGAGCGTATGCAGGCCGCCGGTTGGCTCTACTCCATCATCCCCGGTCTGGAGAAGATCCACACCAACAAGAACGACCTCGCGGCTTCCATGAGCCACAACCTGGAGTTCTTCAACACCCATCCGTTCCTTGTCACCTTTGTTATGGGCATCGTGCTTTCGCTCGAGCAGAACAAGGTTGACATCCCCACGATCCGCGCCGTCCGCGTCGCCGCAATGGGCCCGCTCGGTGGTATCGGTGACGCCCTGTTCTGGCTGACGCTTGTGCCTATCACGGCCGGCATCACCTCCAACATGGCCATCAACGGCAATGCCGCTGCGCCGATCATCTTCCTGGTGATCTTCAACGTCGTCCAGTTCGCTCTGCGCTTCTGGCTCATGAACTGGTCCTACAAGCTTGGCACCAGCGCTATTGACGCTCTGACCGCCAACATGCAGGCCTTCACGCGTGCCGCTTCCATCATGGGCGTCTTCGTCGTCGGTTGCCTGGTCGTCACCATGGGTGGCACCCAGATCAACCTCCAGATCCCCAATGGCACCACCCGTGGCCTCTCCGCTACTACCGTGATCGTCTCCGAGAAGGAGGCCGAGAACTTCACCGGTATGGAGGGCATCGATACCGAGACCGCTGAGGCCGGTACCATCGCCATGACCGATAAGGACGGCAACGCCCTTACCGCTTCCGATGCCGACGGCAACGCTGTCGAGTGCGGCGTCACCGATCTGGGCAACGGCATGGAGTCCGTTACCTACGGTACCGTCACCGAGGATCCGGTCAACTTCTCTGTTGCCGACACCCTCAACACCATCGTCCCCAAGCTCGTCCCGCTTATGCTTACGCTGCTGCTTTACTACATGTTCGCTAAGCACAGCTGGACCCCGACCAAGGGCATTCTCCTGCTCTTCGTCCTTGGCATCCTGGGCGCTGGCCCGCTTGGTCTCTGGCCGAGCATCTGGTAAGGCTCTAGCTTGAGGGGTGTGTCCCTACGCGGCTCACACCCCGACCCCTTAAGCCATGTGTATGTTAAAAGCCGCGTGCTCGAAAGAGCGCGCGGCTTTTGTTTTCTTGATGATTCGGGTGTGGCAGACAGATAATGCTTAACACCCTAGGTAGTTAGCCGAATTCGAGCAAAAGGGAGGATAGGATGGCGATCGGAGCGCGTAAGCAACCGCTGTACGATCAGCTGGTCGATATTCTGACCGAAAAGATTGACCATGAATATCGCGCCGGTGACATGATTCCTTCCGAGCGCGAACTTTCGGAGCGCTATGGTCTCTCGCGCACTACGGTACGCCTGGCTCTGCAGGAACTGGAGCGTTTAGGACTGGTGGTTCGGCAGCACGGTCGCGGTACCTTTGTGACCGACCGTTCGGCAAAGGCAACCAATCTTATGCAGTCCTACAGCTTTACCGAGCAGATGCGCGCGATGGGTCGTGACCCCGAGACCACGATTCTCGAGTTTTGCGAGATGGAGGCCGATAAGAATCTGGCCGAGCATATGGGATTGCGTATCGGTGATCGCATTTTTAAGCTCAAGCGCCTTCGTTCTGCCGACAACATGCCCATGATGGTCGAACGCAGCTATCTACCGGTTCGTCAATTTCTGTCCCTAAAGCGACCGCTGCTGGAGCGTAAGCCGCTTTACGATGTGATTGAGCAAGACTTTCAGCAAAAAATACGTGTGGCCGAAGAGGAGTTCTATGCGAGCATAGCCCGTCCCACCGATGCCCACCTTTTGGAAATTGTCGAGGGCTCGCCTGTGCTCGATTTGGTTAGGACTACGTATAACGAGTCAAACGAGGTTGTGGAGTATACGCTCTCGGTTGCTCGTGCCGATCAGTTTAAATACAAGGTTTACCACCAGCGTAGCGACTAGTGTTGGCATCGTTTCCATATGATGATTCTTTGTATTTAACTGGTTACTACCAGATAACCAACCGAAGTTTATAATTGCACGTCAGAGGATTACTTCTAGAGAGAGGTATTAGAAATGTTCGAGAAGAGTGTCGAGGAGCTCACCGAGCTCGGCGCCCAGATCACCACGGCCGAGATTGCTCAGCAGCCCGAGCTTTGGCGTGATACGCTCAACATCTATCGCGAGAACAAGGAGGCCATCGAGGCCTTTCTGGCCGAGGCTCGCGCTATGGGCGAGGGCCGTCTGTCCGTTGTCTTCACCGGTGCCGGTACGTCCGACTATGTTGGCGATACCTGCGCCCCGTATCTGCGTCACGCCGGCAACACTGATCTCTACGACTTTAAGCCCATCGCCACGACCGACATCGTGAGCGCCCCGCGCGACTTCCTGCGCGCTGAGGATCCCACGCTCGTGGTTTCCTTTGCCCGCTCTGGCAACAGCCCCGAGAGCCTTGCCGCCGTTGCCGTTGCCAAGGAGCTCGTCCACAACGTCAAGTTCCTCAACATCACCTGCGCGCCCGAGGGCAAGCTCGCCGTCGAGTCCGCCGATGATCCCAATGCGCTGACGCTGCTCATCCCGCGTGCCAACGACAAGGGCTTCGCCATGACCGGCTCCTACACCTGCATGACCCTGCTCTCTACTCTCATCTTTGACGAGGCTTCCGACGAGCAGAAGGCCGAGTGGGTCGAGACCATCGCCAAGATGGGCGAGGAGGTCATCGCTCGCGAGTCTGAGGTTGCCGACTACCTCGCTGGCGACTTCAACCGCGTGACCTACCTTGGCTCCGGCTCCTTTGGCGGCCTTGCTCAGGAGAGCCAGCTCAAGATCCTCGAGCTTGCTCATGGCCTGGTGGCCACTTCCTACGACACCTCCATGGGCTATCGTCACGGACCTAAGTCCTTCGTCGACGATAAGACGCTCGTCTTCGTATTCGTCAACAACGACGCCTACACCCGTCAGTACGACATCGACATCCTCAACGAGATCGGTGGCGACGATATTGCTCAGCGCACCGTTGCCGTTCAGCAGGATGGCGCTACTGTCTACGAGGGTGAGTCCTTCACCTTTAAGGGCTATGAGGCACTCCCCGAGGGTTACCTTGCTCTGCCGTTCGTGATGTTTGCCCAGGCAATCAGCCTGCTCAACTCCGTGCGCGTGGGCAACACGCCCGATACGCCGAGCCCCACCGGCACGGTCAACCGCGTGGTCAAGGGCGTGACGATTCACCCCTTCACCGCTTAATCGCGTCCCCCTGTAAGGGCGCCCGTCCGCTCATAACGGCGGGCGGGCGCTTTTTGTTTTACGTGAGCTGGGTATAAGCATCACCACAGTCAACTGCTTTAGAAGCAAGGAGTGCATATGAGCACGTACGCAATTAAGGCTGACAAGTTCTTCTTGCCGGCAGGCCCGCAACTGGGCGGCTATCTTATGGTCGAGGATGGCGTCTTTGGCGCCTGGCAGGCCGACGAGCCCTCTTGCGAGATTAAGGATTACACGGGATCGTGGATCGCACCGGGTATGGTCGACACCCACATCCATGGCTTCTATAACCACTCGACTACCGATAACGATCCCGAGGGCATCGATATCAGCTCGACCGAGCTCGCCCGTCGCGGCACCACCAGCTGGCTGCCCACGACGTTCACCGATGGCGTCGAGCAGATTAAGGACGCCTGCGCCGCCATCGCCCAGGCGGACGAGGGTCGCGGCCCCGACTTCTGCGGTGCTCGCATTCAGGGCATCTACCTGGAAGGCCCTTTCTTTACCATGAAGCATGTGGGCGCACAGAACCCCGCTTACCTGATTGACCCCTCCGAGGAGGTCTTTGACGAGTGGCAGGAGGCTGCCGGCGGACGTATCGTTAAGAGCGCCATGGCTGCCGAGCGCGATGGCGCCGCTGCTTATGCTGCTGCCCTCAATGCGAAGGGTGTCGTGACCAGCATCGGTCACTCTGATGCCACGTATGACGAGTGCATCGCCGCCATCAACGCCGGTGCCAGCTGCTTTACGCATACCTATAACGGCCAGCGCGGGCTGCATCACCGTGAGCCCGGTGTCGTGGGCGCTGCTATGTCCACGTCCGAGACCTACGCTGAGATCATCTGTGACGGCAAGCACGTAAACCCTGCCGCCATCAAGGCGCTGCTGCAGGCAAAGGGCTGGCAGCACACGGTGCTCATCACCGACTGCCTGGGTTGCGGCGGCATGCCCGAGGGCAGCTACACCAGTGGTGGCATGGACGTCATCATGAAGGACAACCTGTGCTGGCTCGCCGATGGCAAGAGTATTGCCGGTTCGGTGCTCACGCTTGCCCAGGGCGTCAAGAACATCGTCGACTGGGGCATCGCCAGCGCCGATATCGCCATTCGCATGGCAACCGAGGTGCCGGCACGCTCCGCGCACATCGAGGATAAGTGCGGCAGCATCATGCCGGGTCGCGACGCCGACTTTGTCGTGTTCGACCATGAGCTCACCCTCGTCGAGACGTATGCTGGCGGCCAGAGCGTCGGCAACGCCTTTACCGAGTAACGAAAGAAAAAGACGGCGGGCCCGAATCTGCTCGGACCCGCCGTATGGGTTAAACGCTCAAAAGCACCTTTACAGTTACAGCTTGTTAGCAATCTTCTTTGCCGTACGCTTAACGCCGGCCACCAGGCCTCCTGCAGGATGCTCCTTCTCGTATGCTAGACGCTTCTCGCGCTTGGCGTACTCTTCGACGATGATGTCTCCATACTCGTCTTCGATCTTGTCGAAGAAGTCGACGGCACCCTTAATTTCCTCAGCGGTCGGGTGCCCCTTTTGGACCCCGCCGGTGAGTTTGAACGGCCCCCACGTATCAAAGCCGGGGCAGCCGTAGACACCCATAAAGATGGCCTGCCTCATGCGGCAGATGCCATCGATATCCTTGCCGTACCACTTGTTTTTGCCACCGTAGGTCATAAGGCCAAACACCTTGTCCTGCGGCTGCAGCACGTTAGTGAGCACGCGTGCCATGTCCTTGTCGATCTCGGAGTAATAGATGCCCGTGGCGACACCAATCAGATGGTATTCGTGCAGGTTGGGATACTCGTTTTTGCCGAGCGTTTTCACGTCGAGGGTATCGATTTCGGGGTGTGCCTCGACGATAGCGTCCACGAGCTTTTTCGTATTGCCGTGGTGGCGTGAGGCATAAAGAATGATGGTTCGCATAAGAAGGCCTTTCAGCTGTAATTGCATCAATGTCTGTATGGTACCCCGTTACATGGCCGGGATACCGGACGCATCGATGAGCGTGCGGGTTTGTTCTATGGTTAGGATTGAAACGGGCGCTTGCGTGAAATAAAGCAGTTGTTCGAAAGGATGGGTAATGGAATACGCTCTTTCCAACGATTCGATTTCTATTAAGGTTTCCACTGCCGGCGGCTCGTTTACCTCGATTGAGGCCGACGGTCGCGAGTATTTGTGGCAGGGCGACCCCGCAGTATGGTCCGGTCAGGCGCCGGTCTGCTTCCCGATTTGCGGAGGTCTGCGCGACGGCAGCGCCATGACGTTTGCCGGGCATCATGTAAAGCTCGCTCGCCACGGCTTTGCGCGCAAGCAGGAGTGGAAGCTGCTGAGCCAAGGCGAGAACGAGTTGGCTATGTGCCTGGCTTCGGAGGATAACGCCGCGCTGCTGAGCGATTATCCGTATCCGTTTAGGCTCGTCGCCCGTTATACGCTCGAGGACAGCGCCGTGCGAGTCTCCTATGAGGTGACCAACGAGGGAACCGAGGACATGCCGTTCTTTATCGGTGGGCATCCCGGCTTTAGGTGCCCGCTCGATGAGGGCGAGGCCTATACGGACTACGAGTTGCGCTTTGAGAAGGATGAGGCTGCGGAGCTCTGCACCGCCGTTCCTTCGACTGGCTTGATTGATGTGGACAGGCGCTCCAAGAACCCCATGGTGGGAAAGACGCTGCCCCTGTCGCACGAGCTCTTCGATTTTGCGGAGACCATCTTTGACGTACTCGAGAGTCGTCAGGTCACGCTTTCCAAGAAGGGGGAGGACAAGGGCGTCCGCCTGAGCTTTGAGGGCTTTCCGTACCTCATTGTGTGGAGTAAGCCCGAGGGCGATTTTGTGGCAGTTGAACCCTGGGGCGGCCTCTCGACCTGCTCCGATGAGGACGACGTACTTGAGCATAAGCGCGGCTGCCTTGTCGCCAAGCCCAAGGAGACCATCGTTCGCTCGTTCACGATTGAGATTCTGTAATTCCGTTTTGTCGACTCGCATCGCGAGGCACAAGGAGCCTGCGAGATAAGGAGCTAAAAATGATCCTCACCGTTACGATGAACCCGTCTGTCGATACGCGCTATCAGCTCGATGAGCTCATTATCGACGACGTTAACCGTGTGACGCCCGAAAAGACCGCCGGCGGCAAGGGCCTCAACGTGGCCCGTGTGTTGGGCCAGCTGGGCGACGACGTTGTGGCAACCGGTCTGCTCGGCGGCCACATGGGCGCCTACATGGCCGAGCTCATGGACGCCAACGGTATTAACAACGACTTTGTGCCCATCAAGGGCGAGACCCGCATCTGCCTCAATATCCTTCATGCCGGCAACCAGACCGAGCTGCTCGAGAGCGGCCCGACAATTGCCCCCGAGGAGCTCGATGCCTTTACCGCCAAGTTTACCGAGCTTGCGAGCAAGGCCGCTGTCGTTACCATTTCGGGTTCGCTGCCCCGCGGTGTCGAGGCGGACTACTATGCCAAGATCACGGGCATTGCCGAGAACGCCGGCGCCAAGGTGTTGCTCGATACCTCGGGTGCTTCGCTCGAGGCTGCGCTCAAGTCTGAGGTCAAGCCCGAGCTGGTCAAGCCTAACCTGACCGAGATTAACGGCCTTTTGGGCACGAGCTTTACCACCGACGATGTGGACGAGCTCCGCGCCGCGCTCGCCTCGGATGCTCGCTTCTCCGATATTCCCTGGGTCGTCGTATCCATGGGCGCTGCCGGCTCCGTTGGCTTCCATAACGGCCGTGCATTCCGCGCCAAGACCCCCGATATCCCCGCCGTTAACGCTACGGGCTCTGGCGACTCCACTATCGCGGGCTTCGCGCACGCCATCGCAGCCGGCGCGGATGACGAGACGGTGCTGCGTACCGCCAACACCTGCGGCAAGCTCAACGCCATGGATCCCATGACTGGCCACTTGGTTATGGATCGTTGGGACGAGGTCTACAACGGCGTTGTCGTGACCGAGCTGTAAGAGCTTGTGCCGCGGCCCCGGTATCGGTTGCTTGCCTGTGGTTAGAGCCGATGACAAGTGCGGTAGCATTATGCCGGGGCGCGACGCCGACTTTGTCGTGTTCAATCCCGACCTTAGCCTGGTCGAGACGTATGTGGGTGGCAACAGCGTCGGTAACGTGTTTGCCGAGTAGCCGCCAAAGAAACGATCCGAGAGGGGATTTAGATGATTTACGGTGCACTGGGCGATATCGAGGAATACCGCGGAATGCTCAAGGGCCTCGACGTGCTGATTGACTGGCTCGAGGAGAACGACCCGGCGGAGCTCGAGGTCGGCAGCCATCCGATTCTGGGCGACAAGGTCTTTGCGAACGTCATGGCTCCCACGACGCGTCCCGAGGCCGAGGCTCACTACGAGACGCATCAGCGCTATCACGACTTGCAGATTGACGTCGAGGGTCGTGAGGCCTTTAAGGTTGCCACGGGCAGCCTGACGCTGGTCCAGGAGTTTGACGAGAAGGACGACTACGACCTGGTCGATTCCGACGCCTCGATCGCCGGCGATCTTGCCGACGACAAATTCGCGCTGTTCGTTGCCGGCGAGCCCCACATGCCCACGCTCGAGTTCCCGGGAGATGGCGCACAGCCGGTCAAGAAGATCTGCTTTAAGTTGCTTGCCGACGCCTACTGGGAGGAGTAGCGAGCTGCTCGGCTGAGCTGTTCGTCTGATGGCGTGATTCCCCTAGGGAAATCACGCTAGGACCCCGCCAAACGGGTTTTCCCTAGGGAAATCACGTTTGGCGGGGTTTTCTGTTTTTGAATAGGGAAGCCTCATTTATTTGCGAAGAACATCGGCTAGCCGCAGGATTGAAATCATCGACCGATAAGTGAGTTCCACTTTTTCGCCCGCAAGCAGCCGTTTCGAGCCAATCTCATCTAGCCCCACAAGCCGAGAAAACAGCGGGCCGCTCATCGTGCCCTCGTCAATTGATTCCCTTATGGTCTTCAAAACGTCCGTATCATGAAGCGACGCCGAGCTGTAGGGGGCAACACGAGCGGAACTCTCAATTAACGACGAGACAAAAGGATGGAGATGCTTTGGACATAGTCCATCAAACACCACATCCCCATTGTCGTTCGAGCCGACCAGGCGCCAAGTATAATGATCGACCCAGTCATCTCCGTCATATATGGCGTCCATGAGCAACTTCCCGTCTAGAGAGAGAAACCTATTTGGACATCGGGGCGCAAGACCGCAATCCGTATCGGACCTGCAGCAGCTCCAACCCAACGCACCACTTAGGTTCCCTTTCGTACATGTGTATCAATCTGCCCCGAAATGCCGGTGAATGCAATTCCAGACCCGTTTGTCGGATAGCAATCGACGTATTTTTGTTTTCCGCTCACAACCTTGTATAGATAAATCGTTCCAGCAAAAGAGAAGGGATCGTTCGCAATTTTGTCCGGAAGAACTTGCCACCTCAAAATCCCGCTACCAATATGGTCAAGCTTGACCGTTCCGCCGTCCCCCTCAAAAGTGGCAAGGGGATTTACCCCAGACTGAGAGTCGGCATCGCCCTCCTTAGCAGTTATCAGCAGGCTGCCCGTATAAGACTGCTAAGGCTCACCTTCAGGACAGGCAGCCTTGGCCCAAGAAGGGCCACTCAGGCAGAACAGTCCGAGCAGCATCAATACCAGCAAAAGAAAACCCTTAGTTCTTTTCATCTATATCGCCAATATCTCTCGACATTTGTATATTGTGACTATTTTAGATCTATATGGCCAATTTGAGCCCTCACCATGGCAATTGTTGCAGCTGGGTTTCTTTTCATTAAGATTTCACTTTGGTAAATCCCCGCCCCTAAGCATTAAACCCGAAGTCCACCGAGTGGGCCGCCGTTGACGTGGCGATGTTTGGATTGGCGCGCACGCACTCAAAATCGGCAACAAAAAAGCCGCCCGAAGGCGGCTATCTTGTGTAATGGAGCCAGCGACCGGGCTCGAACCGGTGACCCCCGCTTTACGAGAGCGGTGCTCTACCAACTGAGCTACGCTGGCGGCCATATGATGACGCAACTGAGGCATCAACGGGTGTCTATGATACGGGACATCGCACATCCGCGCAAGTGTTCTGACGGCTTTTCTCACTTTAAATGCACTAATATTGGAGACCCTTGATTCTCATTTTCATTGCAACAGCCTCAGGACTCAGCGCAA